>DAHVAB010000116.1 GCA_027314825.1 Solirubrobacterales bacterium | reverse complement strand
CGCACCGAAGGCTCGCACCCGGCGCAGGGGCACGACCACGCGCAGGCGCGCCGGACGCCGCAAGGGCAGCGGTACGCGCGCGGCGCAGGCGCTCACGCTCGTGACCGAGCAGCCGGGCATCACGATCCCCGAGCTGGCCGCGCGGATGAACATCAAGCAGAACTACCTCTACCGCGTCCTGCCCGGCCTTGAGCAGGAAGGAAAGATCGTCAAGAAGGGAAGGGCCTGGCACCCCAAGGCCTAGTCTCGTTTCCGCTGGCGGCGTCCTCGGTCACTCGCGTGCTGAAGCACGCCACGCTCCCTGCGTCCTTGCCAGCGAAAACGATCCGTCCCAGCGAAAACGATCCGTCGGCCTTGACGGGGATTCCGTCTCTGGACACTGCGTCCGTGCCAGCGAACACGATCCGTCCCTGCGAAAACGATCCGTCGGCCTTGACGGGGAGTCCGTCTCTGGACACCGCTCAGACATGAAGGGCGCGGCCTCGGCCGCGCCCTTCGCGTCTTTGCAACCGGTGAGCGCCGCCGGGCGGGCCGGACCGCGGTGCGACCGGCTCAGATGAGGCCGAGCTCGCGGACGGCGTCCCGCTCGGCTTGGAGCTCTGCGACGCTCGCGTCGATCCGCTCGCGCGCGAAACCGTCGAGCTCGATGCCCTGGACGATCGAATATGAGCCATCCGCGCAGGTGCACGGGAAGCCGCAGATGATCCCCTCCGGAATCCCATAGGAGCCATCGGACGGAACTCCCATCGAGACCCAGTCGCCGGCCGGGCTGCCGAGCACCCAATCATGCACATGCTCGATCGCGGCATTGGCGGCCGACGCCGCCGAGGAGGCGCCGCGCGCCTCGATGATCGCCGCGCCGCGCTTCTGGACGGTCGGGATGAAATCCTCGGTCAGCCACTTCTGATCCGAGGCCACCTCACTCGCCGGTGCTCCGGCCACGCTCGCATGCAGGATGTCCGGATACTGCGTGGCCGAATGGTTGCCCCACACGCCGACGTTCGAAACCTCCCCGACCCGGACGCCGGCCCGGGCGGCCAGCTGCGCGATCGAGCGGTTGTGGTCGAGGCGCATCATCGAGGTGAACCGCTCCTGCGGAATGTCCCCCGCGTTGCTCATAGCGATCAGGGCGTTCGTGTTCGCCGGGTTGCCGACGACCAGCACCTTCACATCGGAGGCGGCATGCGCAGCCAGCGCCTGCCCCTGAGGCTTGAAGATGCCGCCGTTCGCCTGGAGCAGATCGCCGCGTTCCATGCCCTTGGTGCGCGGACGGGCACCGACCAGCACGGCGACGTTCACGCCGTCGAAGGCGACGTTCGGGTCATCGGTGATCTCGATGCCGGCCAGCTGCGGGAACGCGCAATCGTCGAGCTCCATCGCGGTGCCCTCGGCGGCCTTCACCGCCTGCGGGATCTCCAGCAGGCGCAGCTGCACATCGGTAACCGGGCCGAGCATCTGCCCGGAGGCGATGCGGAAGAGAATGGCGTAGCCGATCTGGCCGGCGGCACCGGTGACGGCTACTCGTACGGGCTTCTTCACGTTCTGTCTCCTGGATCGAGTTTCTTTATTCCAATCGATGCTCGGGCACTCACGCCATCGCGCGCTGCAAGCCCTCGTCGACCGAGGCGAGGAACTCCTCGGTGGTCTGGAAGGCCTGCTGCGGACCCACGAGCAGCGCAAGATCCTTCGTCATCCTCCCGGCTTCCACGGTCTGCACGCACACGCGCTCCAGCGTCTGCGCAAACTCGCCGACCTGCGGCGTCCCGTCCATCCGCGCCCGCGCCTCCAGGCCCCGCGTCCACGCGAAGATCGAAGCGATCGGGTTGGTCGAGGTGGGCTCGCCGCGCTGGTGCAGACGGTAATGGCGAGTGACCGTGCCGTGCGCCGCCTCCGCCTCCACGGTCTGCCCGTCGGCGGTCATCAGCACGCTGGTCATCAGCCCCAGCGAGCCGAAGCCCTGGGCGACCGTGTCGGACTGCACGTCGCCATCGTAGTTCTTGCACGCCCACACATACCCGCCTTCCCACTTCATCGCCGCGGCGACCATGTCGTCGATCAGGCGATGTTCGTAGGTCAGCCCGGCCGCCTCGAAGTCCGTCCTGAACTCCTGCTCGTAGATCTCGGCGAAGATGTCCTTGAAGCGGCCGTCATACCGCTTGAGGATCGTGTTCTTCGTCGACAGATACACCGGGTAGCCGCGCTCCAGCCCGTAGCGCATCGACGCCCGCGCGAAGTCGCGGATCGACTCGTCCAGGTTGTACATGCTCATCGCCACCCCGCCGGAGGGGAACCTGTAGACCTCAAGCTCGATCGGCTCGCCGCCGTCGGAGGGCGTGAAGGAGAGGGTCAGATCGCCCGCGCCCGGCACGACCAGGTCGGTGGCGCGGTACTGATCGCCGAAGGCGTGACGGCCGATCACGATCGGCTTGACCCAGCCGGGAACCAGCCGCGGCACGTTCGCGATCACGATCGGCTCGCGGAAGATCACGCCGCCGAGGATGTTGCGGATCGTGCCATTCGGGGAGGGATACATGCGCTTGAGCGAGAACTCGGCGACCCGCGCCTCATCCGGAGTGATCGTCGCGCACTTCACGCCGACCCCGTGACGCCTGATCGCCTCCGCCGCCCGGACGGTGATCTCATCGTCCGAGGCATCGCGGCTCTCGATGCCAAGGTCGTATGAGTCCAGCTCGATATCCAGGTACGGCAATATCAACCGCTCCTTGATCAGCGCCCAGATGACGCGAGTCATCTCGTCGCCGTCGAGCTCGACAACCGGTTTGGAAACCTTGATCTTGGCCATGTGCCGTCCTCTTCTCTCAGGCTTTTTCTGCCCGAGACCGCACCGGCGCTCAGGCTCCGTCAATGGCGCGCTATCGCGTGGAGGCGCCTCCGGCTCCGCCCAGAACGCTCAGCGACAGCGGAGGGCCGTGATGCTATCGCGGGCGCGGGAGCGCCACGTCGCGACCCGCTGCCGGCTCCGCCGGCAACACATACGACAAACCCGCGACGAGCGCCGCCCGCGACGGATGCGGCGCAACGCACCCCGGCCGCATACCATAAGGGTGTGAGGCCCAGGCGAACAAGCTTCCAGCTGGCCAAGATCTTCGGCATTCCGATCAGCGTCGGGGTCAGCTGGTTCATCGTGCTGTTCGTCTACATCATCTGGTTCGAGCCCTACTTCAAGGAAGTGCTCGGCGGCAGCGGCAGCACCGCCTACCTGATCACGGTCGCCAGCGTCCTCTCCTTCTTCCTCTCGCTGATCGTCCACGAGCTCGGACACGCGCTCGTCGCCAGGCGCAACGGACTGCAGGTGGCCGGCATCGAGCTGTGGGCGCTCGGCGGGCTGACCCGGACGCTCGGCGCCGCCGACACCCCGGGCGCACAGTTCAGGATCGCGGCGGCCGGTCCGCTGGCCACAGCGGCGGTGATCGTCGTGTGCGCGATCGCGGGCGGGCTCGCCGCCCCGCACCAGCACTTCTTCGAAATCGCGGTGGCCGCCGGCACCCACACCACCCCGGCCGCCGTCTGGCTGAAGGGCCTTGCCCTGCTCAACCTGGCGGTGCTCGCGCTCAACCTGATCCCCGCCTTCCCGCTCGACGGCGGCCAGATCGCACAGGCGCTCGTCTGGTGGCGCACCGGCGATCGCAACAAGGCGACGCGGGCGACCGGCCGGGTCGGCCAGGGCTTCGCGGCGGCGATCGCGCTCGTCGGCTTCTACCTGATCGCCAAGGGTCACGGCGAAGGGATCTGGCTGCCGCTGATCGCGCTCTTCATCTACCAGGGCGCGAGCGCCGCGGTCTCCCAGGGCTCGATCGGGCAGCGGCTGCAGACCCTGACGGTCGCCGACGTGATGGATCGCGAGCCGATCACGCTCCCGGCCGAGGTGACGCTGCTGGAGGCCCAGGAGCAGTACTTCACCCGTTACCAGTCCCCATGGCTGCCGGTCGTCGACCCGCACAGGCACTTCCTCGGCGTCATCACCAGGGCGCGCCTGGACTCAGAGCTCCAGCAGGGCCGCCCCGCGCTCGCGGCCTCGGAGGCCACCGAGGAGGATCTGCCGGTCCGGATCGGCGAGAGCCAGCCGCTGGAGTCGCTGCTGCGCTCGGAGGCGCTCGGACGGCTCGGAGGGATGGTCGTGCTCGACGGTGAGGGAACGCTGCGGGGGGTCGTGACGCTGGCGCAGGTCCGCCAGGCATTGCGGCCGGCCTCATAGCGCCGGGGCCGGCTCGGTGGACGCCGACGCACGAGAGCAGCCCGCGGGGGCGGGCACGGCCGTGCTCGCCGGCACGCCGCGAGCGAGCCGCTCCTCACGGCTGCGGGCGCGCGGGCGCAGGGTGCTGCGATCCAGGTGGGCGCCGCGGATCGCTCTGTGCGTGATCCTCGCCTTCTCGCTGGCCGCGAAATCGTATGACCTCTCCCGACCGCCCGAAAGCTCGCACCCGTGCGCCCGGACCGGGAAACCCAACCTGATCTTCGACGAGGCCTACTACGTCAACGCCGCACGGGTGATCGCCGGGATCAACCCGCCGAAGTGCGAGTCCTACCACAACGCACCGCTCGGCAAGGACCCGAACGCCGAGCACCCGCAGCTGGCGAAGGCGATCATGGCGGGCGGGATCGAGCTCTTCGGAGACAACCCGGTCGGCTGGCGGATCGGCAGCGTCATCTTCGGGGCGATCGCCCTGCTCGCCCTCTACGCGATGGTGAGGGCCGCCGGCGCCAGCGCATGGCTCGGGGCCGGCGTGGCGGCCGTCTGCTCGCTTGACAACCTGATGCTCGTCCACAGCCGGATCGGCACGCTCGACATCTACGCAGTGGCGATGATGCTCGTGGCCGGCGCCCTCTACATGCGCGAGCGACCGCTGCTGGCCGGGCTGGCGCTCGGCGTGGCCGCCTGCATGAAGGAAGTCGCGCTCTCGCTGCTGTTCGTGCTCATCCTGCTGGAGGCGCTGCGCATCGCGCGGGTGTGGATGAGATCTGGAGACGGCCTTGCGGCCGTCGCGGGTCGCGCCGTGCACGGATCGGGCGCAGCGGTCGTGGAGGGGGCGGGCGCGCTCGCCACGGCGGGCGCCTCGCGCGCGCGTGCCACGGCGCTCGCGGCTCGCCGGCGGGGCGGGCGGCTCGCGCTCTTCGCCATCTCCGGGGCGGTCGCGTTCCTGGGGCTGCTCTGGCTGTTGGACGTGCTGATCCCGGCTTACGACCCGGGCACCCACAGGGTGTATGCGGGCAACCCGATCGCCCACTTCATCCACATGTACAAATACGCGCTGCTGCTCACCTCCAAGCCCGGCGAAACCGGGATCGCCTCCCACCCGCTGGCCTGGCTGCTGAACGAAAAGGCGATCAACTACTTCCAGGTGACGGTCAGCACGCTGGTCGACGGCAAGGTAGTGGGCAGCCACGCCACGATCAGCTTCCAGGGGCTGATGAACCCGTTCATCATCTTCCTGGCGATCCCGGCCACCTTCGCCGCCGTCGCGACCGGCTGGCGCGGCGACGAAGTCGCGGCGCTCGGAGCCTGCTGGGTGCTCGGCACCTACCTGCCGTTCCTCTTCGGCGATCTGGCCTCCAACCGGGTCTCCTACCTCTACTACATGCTGATCGTGATGCCCGGCCTCTACATCGTCACCGTGAAGCTGTTCTCGGGACGGCGGATGCCGAGAGCGGCCGCGCTCGGCTGGGCGATCGCGCTCATCTACGGCTTCATCCACCTCTACCCGTTCCGGACGCTGCTCTGAGCGGCGTCCCGCCGCGGCCACGCAGCCGGCCCGGGCATGCGGCCGCCGCGGCCACGCAGCCGGCCCGGGCACGCGGCCGCCGCGGCCACGCAGCCGACGCGGGCGGACCTATAGAGTCTCCGGCATGCCAGAGCACGACGTCCTAATCATCGGCGCCGGTCTCGCCGGCCAGCGCGCTGCGCTCGCGGCGGCGGAGGCGGGCGCCACCGTCGCGATCATGAGCAAGGTCCACCCCGTCCGCTCGCATTCGGTGGCCGCCGCGGGCGGGATCAACGCCGCCATCAGTGTCGCCGACGATTGGCGCTCACACGCGTACGACACGGTCAAGGGCTCCGACTACCTGGGCGACCAGGACGCGATCGAAGTGATGTGCAGGGAAGCGCCCGCGGAGGTCATGCACCTCGAGCACATCGGCGTCACCTTCCACCGCAACGAGCGCGGCGAGCTCGACCTGCGCGCCTTCGGCGGCGCCTCGATGAAGCGGACCGCCTACGTGGCCGACATCACCGGCCAGGCGATCCTGCACGTCCTCTACGAGCAGCTGATGAAGCGCCACCGCCAGGTGGTCCGCTACGAGGAGTGGTTCGTCACCTCGCTGATCCAGGGCGAGGACGGCTCCTGCTGCGGCGCGATCGCACGGGACGTGCGAAGCGGGCGGATGGAGGCCTTCGCGGCCAAGAGCGTGATCCTCGCCTGCGGCGGCGCCGGCCAGGCCTACCGGCCGACCACCAACGCCCTGATCGTGACCGGCGACGGGATCGCGCTGGCCTACGGGATGGGCGCGCCGCTGATGGACATGGAGATGATCCAGTACCACCCGACCACGCTGGTCGAGAACGGCCTCTTGATCACCGAGGGCGCGCGCGGCGAGGGAGCGATCCTGCTGAACTCCGAGGGCGAGCGCTTCATGGAACGCTTCGCCCCCAACAAGCTGGAGCTCGCCTCCCGGGACGTCGTCTCCCGCGCCGAGCAGACCGAGATCCTGGAGGGCCGCGGCGTCGGCCCCGACAGATCGGGCATCTACCTGGACATCACGAAGGTGCCGCGCAAGCGCACGCTGGAGGCACTGCGCGAGATCGTCAACATCGGCAAGGACTTCGCCGGCGTCGACATCACCCGCGAGCCGATCATGATCCGCCCCGGCCAGCACTACATCATGGGCGGCGTGAAGACAGACTCCGACGGGCGCACGCCGATCGACGGCCTCTACGCCGCCGGCGAGGTCGCCTGCGTCTCGGTGCACGGCGGCAACCGGCTCGGCGCCAACTCGCTGCTCGACACGCTGATCTTCGGCCGGCGCTCGGGCGAGCACGCGGCCGCCCGCGGGGCCGCGATGTCGATGCCCAAGCCGGCGGCGGCGAGCGCGCAGCTGGCCGGCGACGGCGCCCGGCTGGATGAGATCATCCGCCGCGAGCGGGGCGGGCGGCGGATCTCGGAGATCAAGCAGGAGCTGGGCGACACTATGAACAAGCACGTCGCCGTCTACCGCGACGAGAAGGGCTTGACCGAGGCCCACGAGGTGATCAGGCGGCTGCGCGAGGAGTCCCAGAGCGCCTACATCGACGACAAGGGCACCGTCTTCAACCAGGATGTGCTGGGCGCGCTCGAGCTCGACTACATGCTCGACTGCGCCGAGGCGATCGTGGTCGGCGCGATCGAGCGCAAGGAGTCGCGCGGCGCCCAGTTCAGGACCGACTATCCGGACCGCGACGACGAGACGTGGCTGAAGCACATCGACCTCACCGTGAGCCCGGACGGGCCGAAGGTCAGCTACTCGCCGATCACGTTCACCCAGTGGCAG
>DAHVAB010000115.1 GCA_027314825.1 Solirubrobacterales bacterium | reverse complement strand
CCGCCCGCGAGCGCGGCGGGGGCGCATGGCGCGAGGGTGGCCAGCAGCGCTGCGAGCGGGGCCCAGACCGCTCTGCGCGCGCTCGACCGCGGGCGCGCTGCCGGTGGCGAGTCGGTGCACGCGGTCGATGCCTGCACGGGGGCGTCGCGAGAGAAAACTAGAATCATGGGGATGGGAAGCGTCGTGAAGCTGGAGCCGTCGGGCGAGGAGCCGCGCAGGTCGCGGGCAAGCGTAGCGTCCTCCAAGCGCGCGGGCGGCCGCTCCCGCGCCACGGCCGCGCGCTCCGAGACGGCCACGAAGGCCCGTGCGCGCTCCGGTCCGGACAAGACGGCCCTCGTGCTCGGCGGCGGCGGCTTCACCGGCGGGGTATATGAGATCGGCGCGCTGCGGGCACTCGATCTGCTGGTCGACGGGGGCGCGGTGAACGGCTTCGACGTCTACGTGGGCACCTCGGCCGGTGCGTTCATCGCGGCGCTCTGCGCGGCCGAGGTCAGCCCCGAGGAGATGATGAGGACGATGACGCGCGAAGGAGAGCCGTCGTTCAGGCAGATCGGCCTGCGCGACCTGCTGCGCCTGAACCTGGGGGCGCTCGCCCAGCGCGGGGTCCTACTGCCGATGCACCTGCTCTCGCTGGGCCGTCAGCTCGTCTCCGAAGCCGGCCATACCTCTCTGGTCGACATGATCCTCGGCCTCGCGGAGGCGCTGCCGCCAGGGCTGTATACCGGCGCGGGGATCGAACGCTACCTGCAGCGCGTGCTGGCCGAGCGGGGAGTGGCCGACGATTTCAGGCACTGCGCGCGGGAGCTGTACATCGCGGCGACCGACCTCGACAGCTGCGAGCGGATCGTCTTCGGTGGGGAGGGCTTCGACGAGGTGCCGATATCCCGGGCGGTGCGCGCCTCCGGTGCGTTGCCGATGGTCTACGCGCCGGTGCGGATCGGGCAGCGCGAACTGGTCGATGGGGGCATCGTCTCCACCACCAACCTCGACATCGCCGTGAAGGCGGGTGCGAAGCTCGTGATCGTCGTCAACCCGATGGTCCCATACGTCAACGACCTGCAGAGCCATGTACGGACGCTGCGCGGCACACGTGCACGGCGGATCTCGGACATGGGGTTCCCGAAGATCGGCTATCAGGCGTTCAAGCTGCTCGCCCATCGGCGTCTGCACAGCCTGGCGGAGCTGTGGGGGCAGCGCTACCCCGGCGTCGACATCATCCTGGTGGAGCCGGAGCCGGCCGACGAGCTGATGTTCGAGACCTCGATCATGAACTTCACCTCCCGTGTGGAGATCGCGCGGCACGGCTTCGAGTCGGTGGCCAGGCACCTCGCCGATGAGTACGAGCACTACAACGAGGTATTCGCGCGCCACGGAATCGCGATCTCGCCGGAGCGCGTTCAACACGTGATCGAGAGCTTCGACGGCCACTCCGCTCAGCCAGGGGGCTGGCGGAGGATCCTGCGGAGCACGACCGACACGCTGCTGCGCCAGTCGGGCGCGGCGGGCTGAGCCGCCTCTCAGTCGAGCATCGCGTCGATCGCGTTCAGCAGCCGCTCGGATGCGCGCTCGTCGCGCAGCGCGATCCGCACGTGGCGCGGCTCGCCGAGCGGCGCCCCTGAAGCGACAAGCACGCCCGCCCGGGCGAGGCCGGTCGCGATCTCTCCGCCGTCGAGACGGGAGTGGGAGACCCACAGCATGTTCGCAGCGCTCTCACCCACTTCAAAGCCTCGCTCCCGCAGGGCGGCAGCGAGGCGGATCCGCTCGGTGGCGACGCTCTGCACGCGTCGCTCCATCGCGGCTGAGCAGCTGCGCAACGACTCCAGCGCGGCAAGCTGGGTGATCTCGTCGATCCCGTGCTCAGGGGAGATCTCGGCAAGCAGGCCCTCGGCGCCCGGGCCGCAGGCCGCGTAGCCGCAGCGCAGGCCGGCCAGACCCCACGCCTTCGAGAAGCTGCGGAAGACGATCAGCCGCGGGTAGCTCTCCAGCAGCTGCAGGGAAGCGTTGCGCTCGTCGCTGCCCGCATACTCGATCAGCGCCTCGTCAAGCAGCACCGCCACCGTCTCGGGCAGGGCGGCGAGCAGGCGCTCAAGGTCGGCGATCGAGGTCAGCTCGCCGGTCGGATCGTTGGGGCGGGCCAGCGCGATCACGCGCGTGTCGTGCTCTGCGACCGCCGCGAGCAGCCCGTCGACACCTCCGCTGACAGGCACGGCGATGCCGTGGGCGCGCCTGGCCATGATCGGAAACAGCGGGTGGGAGGGCCAGGGACTGACCAGCGCCTGATCGGGGCGCATCAGCGCGGATGCGGCGGCCTGCATGAGCGCGGAGGCGCCGGCGCCGAGCGCGATCCGCTCGGGCGGCAGTCCGGCGCGGTGGGCGAGCTCGCCGATCAGCTCCGTGCGACGCGGATAGTGCTGCAGGCCGCGCCTGGCGGCGAAGGTGATCGCTCCGACGACATCCGAATGCGGCGGGCGATGCCAGGTCAGCACCGAGAGGTCGAGCTCCTCCAGCCTGGCGAGCTCTCTCGCTTTGCGCGCAGCCGCCTCCTCGCGCAGCTCGCGGTTGGTCTCCTCGGCCGGGACCTCTTCGAACTGCTTGTAATAGTCGAGCAGTCCCACGTGCCGGTCAGGGCGTTCCGCCGCCCGAGCTGATCGTGGAGCCCGGCCCGTTGACGAGCAGGAACCAGAGGACGAAGGCAGTGGCGCAGACCACGGCGGTCGCGGCGAAGATGCGGCCGAGGACGCCGGCGGGCTGCTCATGGCCGGCGGCGCGGCGCACCAGCACCCAGGCGTGGTCGATCCGGCGCAGAAGCGCGAGGGTTCCGAACAGCAGGGCGGCGAGCGCGACGAAGGCGAGCAGGATGCCGAGGCTCACGCTCCCGCTCACATACTGAACCTCCGAGCCGACCCAGAGGCACGCGATCGGGATCGGGCCCCAGCAGAGCAGGCTGAGCACCGTCATCGCGACGAGCATCGCGCCGGCGAGCATGCTGTCGGCTCGCCGCCGGCCAGCGGAGCCCCGCTCCGGGGACCCGCGGAAGCGGACCGGCGCCGTCCCTGAGCGCCGCCCGACGAACAGGCCGCCGGAGTCGCTTGGATCGCTTTGCATGTAGACCCTTCCGCAGCAGAGGGGGCGATGCCCGGCATCGCCCCCGATCGATTGCCCGACCCTACTCCCTTAACGCTAGCGCGCGAGAGGCCCCGACCGACCGATGGGCATCTGGAAGCCTGCCCTCACTCGGCGTAGAGCGCCTCCACCGCGTCCCGGTACTTCTCCGAGACGACGTTGCGCTTGACCTTCAGGGTCGGGGTCAGCTCGCCGGTCTCCTGGGAGAGATCGTGGTCGAGGATGAGGAAGCGCTTGATCTGCTCGACCTGGGCGTAGCCGGCGTTGACGCGGTCGAGCTCCGCTTGGATCAGCTCCCTGACCTTCGGCTCGTCCGCGAGCGCGCCGATCTCGCTCGGCAGGCCCTGTGCAGCTGCCCACGGGACGATCTCCTCCTCGTCGAGCGTGAGCAGCATGATCGGGTAGGGGCGGCGATCGCCGAGCATCACCGCCTGGGAGACCCAGCGGGACTGCTTCATCTCGTTCTCGATGTTCGCAGGGGTGATGTTCTTGCCGCCCGCGGTGATGATGATGTCCTTCTTGCGGCCGATGATGTAGACGAACCCGTCCTCGTCGATCCGCGCAAGATCGCCGGTGTGCAGCCAACCATCCTGCACCGCGCCGAAGTCGCTCGCGTCCTTGCCGTCGTAGTAGCCGGAGAAGATGTTCGGCCCCTTGATCAGGAGCTCTCCGTCCTCGGCGAGCTTGACCTGCACGCCTGAGAGCGGCTTGCCGACGCTGCCGAAGCGGTGCTCCTCGGGAGTGGAGACGGTCGCGGCGGTCGCCGTCTCGGTCATCCCGTAGCCCTCCATCACCGGCACGCCGCAGGCGAAGAAGAATTCGAGGATCTCCCTGGCGATCGGCGCCGCGCCGGAGACGGCCTCGCGCAACCGGCCGCCGAACGCGGCCCTCACGTTGGCGAACAGTTTCTCCTCCGCCTCCGCGAAGGGGGCCTGCAGCTCCTCGGGGATCTGCTTGCCAGCGATCTGCAGCTCGCGGACCTGCATGCCCAGACGGGTGGTCGCGGCGAGCGTCTCCGGATCGACATTGGAGGAGACCAGCGTGTAGATCTTCTCGAAGATCCGCGGCACGGACGGCAGGTAGGTGGGCTTGACCTCGGCGAGCTCGACGATGATCTGCTTCGTATCCCCGCCGAAGTAGGCGAGCGTCACGCCGAGGTCGAAGACGACCAGCTGCAGCAGCAGGGCGAAGGAGTGCGCCAGCGGCAGGTAGAGGTAGACGACGTCCTCCTCGCCGGCGCCGAGCGAGCCGCGCTCCTCGACCATGTCGAGGATCGCCCTGTAGTTGCCGTGCGTGAGCACGCATCCCTTCGGCGGCCCGGTCGTGCCGGACGTGTAGATGATCGTGAACGGGTCAGTCGGCTTGACCGCTCCAGCGCGTGCCCGCAGCTCGGCGGCCGTTCGCGAGCGGCCGCGCTCGCGCAGCGCATCCAGCGTGATGACGCCTGCGGGTGCGCCGTCCGCCGGGGGATCGATCACGATGATCGTGCGCAGGCCGGGCACCCGGTCACGGATCGCCGCGATCTTCGCAAGCTGGCTCGCATCCTCGCAGACGATCGCGCTGGCGCCCGAGTCGGAGACCACCCACTCGCACTCCTCCGGCGAGTTGGTCTGGTAGATCGGCACGACCACCGCACCCGCCTCGGTGGCGGCCATGTCGCAGTAGGACCACTCCGGCCGCGTGTTCGCCAGGATGCACACGCGCTCCCCGGCCTGCACGCCCGCGTCGATCAGCCCGAGGCCGATCTCGGTGACCACGGTCTCCAGCTCCGAGTAGCTGAGCTGCTCCCAGGCGCCGTCGCGCTTGAAGCGCGCCGCCACCCGATCGCCGTATGTCGACGCAGCGCGGGGGATCAGACCGGCGATCGTTTCGGTGCCGCTGCTCTGCGGCGCGGTGCTGGCCTCCATACTCTCCTCCTCGGGGTGGGCGTGGCCGACAGCTCTTGGACTGTCGCGGATGTTATGCGCTTTGGCAGCCCATCAACGACCCGCCGAGCGCGGTGCGAGCAGGAGCGCGGTCCGGGGTGCTCGGCTTCCCGGCCGGGTGGCGGGTGAGTGGTCCTGGTGTGAGCGGGCCTGCGATCAGGAGTGCTCGGTGTGCCGGCCGGGTGGTGGGGGAGTGGGCCCCGCGCACGCGCCGGCCGGCGACGGCATGGCTGCCGCGCCGGATCCGGCGATCTGCCGCCTCAGACCTCCAGTGCCACCGGCTCCGCCTGCTGACGGATGCTCGCCAGGAACAGGCTCTTGTCGATGCGTCCCCGGAAGATGGGGATTCCGAGCTCCAGGCACTTGTGGAGCACCTCTGCGCGTTCGATGCCGGCTTCACGCGCGAGCTCGGTGGGCGTCAGATGGTTGGGCATGGTGCAACTCCTCCCGTCGAGATCGGTTGCTGCTGTCGCCACCCTTCTATATAGCGCTCCCGCCGGACGCGCGCAATCGGAATCTCGCAAGCAGCGTCGATCGCCCGGTCGGGGCGCTCAACGGCGGATCCTGCCCGACCGCAGGGCTAGATCGGGTTGGGGACGTCGATGAAGACGTGGCGCAGGTCGAAGCGGCTGGCGAGATGCTCCCCAAGCGCCTTGATGCCGAATGTCTCGGTGACGTGATGGCCGGCCGCCAGGAAGTGGATCGCCCCCTCGCGCGCGATCGCCATCGCACGCTCCGCCGGCTCGCCGGTGAGGAACGCGTCGGCGCCGGCTGCGATCGCCTCTGGCAGGAAGTCGGTGCCGGCGCCGGAGACGATCGCGAGCCGGGAGACCCGGGGTGGGCCCTGCTGGAAGACGAGCGACGGCTGTCCGGTGAGCCGCTCCACCGCCGAGACGAGCCCCGCCGCGCCGCCCATGGGCATCCCGTCGCCCGGCAGGGTTGCGAGCGTTCCGATCGGCTCGCCTCTGTGGAAGGCGAACGGCTCGGTCCTTTCGGCGCGCAGCGCCCCGGCCAGCAGAGCGTTGTTCCCAAGCTGAGGGTGGGCGTCGAGCGGGAGGTGGTAGGCGGCGAGCGCGATATCGGAGTCGAAGAGCAGCTTCAGCCGCCGCTTCAAGGCCACATCGATCGGTGAGGCCCCGGGGGCGCCAGGCCCCCAGAACAGCCCATGATGGACGAGCAGCAGGTCGGCTCGCTCCTTGGCCGCTCGCTGGAAGAGCTCGACGCTGGCGCTCACTCCGGTCACGAGCGTGGAGGTCTGCTCTGGCCCGGGAACCTGCAGGCCATTCGGCCCATAGTCATGGAATCGCGAGGATTCCAGCAGCCCGTCGATCTCGGCGATGATCTGCGATGTCGCTACGGTGGCTCCCATCGGCTGCGACGATAGCGGGGGGAGCCGGGCCGGCGGCGGCCGTATGGGATACTGGTGCGTGCGTCGGGGCGTGGCGCAGCCTGGTAGCGCGCACCGTTCGGGTCGGTGAGGTCCCCGGTTCAAATCCGGGCGCCCCGATTGACAGGTCTTCACGTTTGTGGGCCTGTCTTGTTCACGTTTGGGCCTCGCTGGCTGGGTTGTCGGTGGGCTTTGGTGTGTTGGGGGCGCTGTTGGAGCTGCCGGCTGGTGCTCGGGGCGTGTTTCTGCGGGATGTCAGGGTGCCCGGACGGAGTGCGGGGCGCTGTGGGCGCAGGGGCCGGCGCAGTTCTCGTCTGGATCGTCCTGGGATGTGAGCGTCGACCGTAGCCTCAGGCTGGCGGCGCGTTGGCGTTGGCTGTGGGCTCGTGGGTCGTGCCACGTCGTCTGCGGCGTCTGCGTGGCGGTGGCTGTTGTGCCCGGATAGAAGCCATGCGCTGTCGCAGGCTCCACCTCGCCCGTAGGTATCACCGGGCTACTCAGCCAAGGAGCGGACAAGAACCAGCGGCCCACGTCCTCGACCGCCGTCGCGCCGGGAGTGGGCAGGTGAGTCGAGATCCATCTACAGGCTCTCGGGGATTCCGCGCTTGCCCACGTACTCGTTCACCTGGTCGATCAGCCCATCAGGATCGACGTGGTAGATGAAGCAGACAGGGATCTCGAACGTCTTTCCGCCCATCACGAGCCCCACAATGCGCGCAACGACGCCAGTGATGATCGGGCGTCCTCCGCTGAGGCGCTTGGCGAACGCGGTCGCCCGGTTTCGGTTCACAGTGCCGCGACTGGTGTACTCGTAGACGCCCCATTCGGTGGTGCTGAACGCGTTGCGGACTTCAGGCTCGTCGCGGGTCGCGGCAGCGTCGAAGCCCTCGCGTATGAAGCCGATCACCTCATCGCGCCCCCGGAAAACCACTCCTTGGGTCATCAACGCCCACTCGCACCCAGGCGCGAGGATCGTGCTCAGAGCCGCCCAGTCGCCCGAACGTCCGGCTGCCAACTGCCTCCGCCAGACCTCACCGGCCCGTGTCGATCGCTGCTGATACGTCATAGCCGTGCGCGCAGCTCCTGAACGTCGATTCCTGCGAGTCGCAGCGCCCTCGGCAC
>DAHVAB010000114.1:7315-7570 GCA_027314825.1 Solirubrobacterales bacterium | reverse complement strand
GCAGCGTCTCGATCTCGGAGAGCTCGAAGATCCGGTGCCCGCCCTCGGTGCGCCGCGGCAGCGGATGCCCGAACCGGCTCTCCCAGCTTCGCAGCGTGTTCGCGCTGACCCCCAGCATCGCGGCGGCGGCATTCGTCCTGATCGTGCTCATCTGCGCAGAGATGTTGCGCTCTGGCGAGGTGTGAGGCAACCCCTGCAACGGCCACTGCACGGTGAGAGATCCCGTGCAGGGGAAGGAGTTGAGGGTGCCCGCGA
>DAHVAB010000114.1:0-7305 GCA_027314825.1 Solirubrobacterales bacterium | reverse complement strand
GCCGTGGCGGGGATCGCCGTGCAGGGCGACCCCGCCGCGGGGGCGAGCCGGCCCCCTGGCCGCGGACCGTGTCCGCGGGGTATGGCGCCGCGGGGCGAGCCGGCCCCCGGCCGCGGATCGCGTCTGCGGGGTATGGCGCCGCGGGCCAAGCCGGCCCCCCGGCCGCGGATTGCGTCTGCGGGGTACGGCGCCGCCTCGCCGTGGCCGTAGCATTCCTGCGGTGAGATTGCGCCTGTATCACCACACCGACGGCGCAAGGGTCGCCTACCGCCAGCTCGGCTCCGGGCCCCCGCTGGCGCTTCTGCACTCGGCGATGCTCTCCCACAGCGAGTTTCGGCCCGTCGCCGACCGGCTCGCCGAACGCTACCGGCTGGTGCTGCCGGACCTGCCGCTGCACGGCGACTCGGAGGACAGGCCCCGCCATCCGTACACGATCGACTGGTTCGCCGAGGTGATCGCCGGGTTCGCGGCCGACGTGCTCGGCCCCCGGCCGCTGATCGGCGGGCATGGCGCCGGCGCCCAGATCCTGCTGCACGCCGTGTCAAGCGGGCGGCTCGCGCCCGGGCGGCTCGTGCTGATGCCGAGCAGCATGCACCGCCCGCCCCGCCGGCGCGTGCGGCGGGCGGCGTGGCACGTGCTCGCCGCCTCCGGCTCGGTGCCGGGCCTCGACCGCGCGCTCACCCATGCGGCCCGCGCGCTCTTCACGCCGCGGCGGGCGGTGCGCCTCTCGGCGACAGGGGAGGAGGCGGTGCGCGACCTGGTCAGGCAGGCGTTCGCCGACGTGCCGGGAAACGCGAGCCTGGCCCATTCCTGGGCGAAGTGCGCGCGCCGCTGGCCGCGCGGCGCCCGCCGCGAGCTGGTGGAGTGCTATCCGCGGCTGAGCATGCCGGTGCTGCTGCTGTGGGCCGATCGCGACCGGCTGCACCCGCTCTCGATCGCCGAGGAGGCGCTGGCGCTGCTGCCGGACGCCCAGTTGCGGGTGTTGCAGGGCACCGGCTTCCTGCTCTCCTATGACGACCCGGTGGGCCTGGCGCGTGAGATATCGGCCTTCTGTGGATAACGTCCCGTCCGCCCACTAGCGAGAAGGAGACTTGATGACTGAGACGCAGCTCTGGGGCGGGGAGACCGCCAAGGCCGTGGAGAACTTTCCGATCTCCGGCGAGCGGGTGCCGATCTCCGTGGTGAGATGGCTGGCGCGGATCAAGGGCGCGGCCGCCGCGGTGAATGCCGAGCTCGGCCTGCTGGAGAAGCGCAAGGCCTCCCGGATCGAGAAGGCGGCCGCCCAGATCGTCGCCGGCAAGCATGACGACCAGTTCCCGATCGACGTCTTTCAGACCGGCTCGGGCACCTCGACGAACATGAACGCCAATGAGGTGATCGCGAAGATCGCAGGCGATGGGATCCATCCCAACGACCATGTGAACATGGGCCAGTCATCCAATGACGTCTTCCCCTCCGCCGTGCACCTGGCCGCGCTGGAGCTGAGCTCGCGGGAGCTGCTGCCGGCGCTGCGCAAGCTGGAGCGCTCGTTCGCGCGCAAGGCCACGAGCTTCAAGGATGTGGTCAAGGCGGGGCGCACGCACCTGATGGATGCGGTGCCGGTCACCCTCGGTCAGGAGCTCTCCGGATATGCGACCCAGCTCGCGCTGGCCCAGGAGCGGATCGAGTCGGCGCTCACCCATGTCGGGCAGATCCCGCTCGGCGGGACGGCGACCGGGACGGGGCTGAACACGCATGCGAAGTTCGCCGAGCAGGTGCGTAAGCGGCTGAAGAGCGAGACGCGCCTGCGCCAGATCGCCCCGCCGGCCGACCGCTTCGAGGCGCAGGCGGCGCGCGATGCGCTCGTCGAGCTTTCGGGGGCGCTGAAGGTCGTTGCGGTCTCGCTGACGAAGATCGCCCAGGACCTGGCGCTGATGGGCTCCGGCCCCCGTGCGGGGATCGGCGAGATCCTGCTGCCGGAGCTGCAGAAGGGCTCCTCGATCATGCCGGGGAAGGTCAACCCGGTGATCCCGGAGGTGGTGATGCAGGTCTCAGCCCAGGTGATCGGCAATGACACGGCGATCACGGTCGGCGGCATGCAGGGGCAGTTCGAGCTGAACGTGCGGATACCGTTGATCGCGAGGAACCTGATCGGCTCGATCAATCTCCTGACGTCGACCGCCACCGTGTTCGCGGAGAAGTGCGTCGATGGGATCAAGGCGAACAGGGATGGCTGCGCCGCCTCCGCGGGCGCGACGCTCGCCGTGGCCACGGCGTTGAACAGCGCGATCGGGTATGACAAGGCGACGACGATCGTCAAGAAGGCGACCGAGTCGGGCCGCCCGCTGCGCGAGGTGGCGATCGAGGAGGGGGTCGCCGCGAAGCTGTATGACGAGACGATCGACCTGCGCCGGATCGCGATGGGCAACGCGGCCAGGTAGGCCGGGCCGCGGCTATGCGCGTGGCGGGGCCCCGCCACGCGCAAGCAGGCCGCCCAGCAGCATCTTCGCACCGGCCTTCGACAGCGGCTCGTTGAGGTTTCCGCACTTCGGCGACTGCACGCAGGAGGGGCAGCCTTCCGCGCAGGGGCAGCCGGCGATCATGCGGTGGGCGTCCTCGCATAGCTCCTCGAAGCGCTCGAAGGCGGTGCGCGCGATCCCGACGCCGCCGGGATGGCCGTCGTAGACGAAGATGGTGGGCCCCCCGGTCTGCGGGTGCAGGTTGGTGGACAGGCCGCCGATGTCCCAGCGGTCGCACATCGCGAGCAGCGGCAGCACCGCGATCTGGGCGTGCTCGGCGGCGTGCAGAGCGCCGAGCAGGGCGGGCAGCGGCACTGCTCGCCGGTGGCTCGGGCCGGCGGCGGTCGTCGCCTCGCCCCCGCGCGCACCGTCGCGATCGAGGGTGTTCGCCCGCGCGCTTGACTCGGCGGCGCCGGTGGCGGCGCTCAGGCTTCGATCGTCCGGCTCGAACCAGATCGCCTGGGTGACGAAGCTCGTCTGCGGAAGGTCGAGCGTTCTCAGGTCGATCTGGGCGTGGTCTGAGATCCGCTTTCGCTGGTAGGCGATCACGGTCTCGGAGACGCTCACCTGACCGAGGCGGAGGCGGACTCCGAGCGTCTCCCGGCCCTCGAGCAGCCGCTCGATCTCCATGTCGGTCTCCACCTTCGGCTGGGTGTACCAGTCGCCGTCGAAGGGGGCGACGAACGCGCGCCGGCCGTCGATGTCGAGCTCGGCGACCTCGTAGGAGCGGCCGAGGTGCAGGTAGATGGCCCCCTCGTGCAGGGTGGAGTGCGCACGCGCCGCCTCCGCGTCGCCGATCAGCTCGCCGGACTCGGTGTTCACGATCGCGAACCGCTCGGCGGAGGCCGATCGCAGCGAGACCTCGGCGGCCGGGTAGCTGCCGGGATGTCGCGGAACGTAGGCGGGGCGGGCGATCTGCTGCCCGCGTCCGTCGCGGCGGCGCAGGGCGCCCTGGCCGACCAGCATCTCCGCGTAGGCCTCCCAGCGGGGGCCGAGGAACTCGGCGTCAGCGTCGGTAAGCGGCCCCTCGTGCGCCGCGCAGAGCAGGTGCTGAAGATGGATCTGCCGGCTCTCGTGGTCGAGGATCGCCGCCTCCACCGGCCGCTCCAGGAAGTCGTCCGGATGGCGGCAGAAGAACTGGTCGAGCGCGTCCTGGCCCGCGATGTACAGCGCGAGCCCCTTCTCGCGGCGGCCGGCCCGCCCCCACATCTGCCGCAGCGAGGCGACCGTGCCGGGGAAGTTGACGACGACCGCGGCGTCGAGGCGGCCGATGTCGATCCCCAGCTCCAGGGCGTCGGTGGTGACGATCGCGCGCAGCTGGCCGGCGAGCAGGCGCCGCTCCAGCTCGCGCCGCTGCTCGGAGGTGTAGCCGGCGCGGTAGGGGAGCACCTGCTCGGCGAGCTCCGGCTCGCCGGAGGCCGCGAGCCGCTCGCGGACGAGCTTGGCGAGCACCTCCACGCCCTTGCGTGAGCGTGCGAAGCAGATCGTCCTCGCGCCTCCCATGATCAGGCTCGCCAGCAGCTCGACGCCCTCGGCGGTGGCCGAGAGCCTGCTGCCGAGCTTCTCGTCGAGAAGCGGCGGGTTCCAGATCGCGGTTTGACGTGCCGGCCGCGCCGAGCCGTCGCCGTCGATCCTCGCGAAGTCCGAGAGGCCCGTCAGGCGCTCCGCCAGCTCGGCCGGGTTGGCGATCGTGGCGGAGGTGAGCAGGAAGCGCGGGGCTGTGCCGTAGGCGCCGGCGATCCTGCGCAGGCGCCGCAGCACGTTGCCGACGTG
Organism: Solirubrobacterales bacterium; assembly: GCA_027314825.1. Lineage (GTDB taxonomy): Bacteria > Actinomycetota > Thermoleophilia > Solirubrobacterales > Solirubrobacteraceae > Palsa-744. The sequence continues at coordinate 3,034 of DAHVAB010000114.1, read as the reverse complement.
GGAGCCGAAGACGCCACGGTAGACGTGCGCCTCGTCGATGACGACGACCGCAAGGTTGGAGAAGAGCTGCGCCCACGCCTCATGGTTGGGCAGGATCCCCACGTGCAGCATGTCCGGGTTGGTGAGGACGATGTTCGCGCCTCGGCGGATCTCCGCGCGCGCCTGCCGGGGAGTGTCGCCGTCGTAGATGGCCGGGCGCACGCGCCGTGTCAGCTCGAACGCGGCCAGCGCGCGCGCCTGGTCCTGGGCCAGGGCCTTGGTCGGGTAGAGGTAGAGCGCTCGCGCGTGCGGCTCGCGGCAGAGGACGTCGAGCGTCGGCAGGTTGAAGCACATGGACTTGCCGGAGGCCGTCCCGGTGGTGACGATGACGGGCTGCGTCCATGCCGCGGCGACCGCGGCCGCCTGATGAGCGTAGAGACGCTCGATCCCCAGCTTCGCGAGCGCTTGGTGGACGGTCGGATGCAGCGTTGGCGGGGTTGGCACGAGCCGTGCCGGGGCGGGCTCGCTGTGGCGCTCGGCGACCAGCCGGCCGTCATCGCGGCCTGCGGCCAGCAGTGTGGTCCAAGGCTCCGTCTCGGGCACGGGTTGCGATGGTAGACGCCGTGGGGGGTTAGGCGGGTGGCCCCGCCGTGGGGTTCGGCGGGTGCCCGGAATACCGCTCCAGCACTGAAGCTCGCCGCTCGGGGGGCCGGTGGGGGCCGGTTCCAGGCCCCCTTCAGCATTCTTGAACGGCTATGCCGCGGGGGCCGGAAAGCTGTCCCCGGCGCCCTGCAATCCCAGTCCTGGCGACATTTTCCCGCTTATAGCGGAGGGGGAGGGATTCGAACCCTCGTCGGAGGTTTAGACCCCCGAAACGGTTTTCGAGACCGTACCAAAGGGGCCGGAATGCCGCTCCAGCATTGGAGGTGGACGCTCGGGGGAACGGCTGGGGGAACGAAGTGGTGTGGGAGGAGTCGGCGGGGCGCCGACGTGTCGGCCCGGGTATGGCGCGGCTGGTCCGGGGCGGAGAGTGCCTCAACCTGCCCGGTGGCGCCGCCGATCATCACCCCATGATCCGGCCGGCGCAGACGAGCAGCGCTCCTGATCGTCTATCGATCTGGCCGGTCGAGGACGGCCGCTACGGCATCGACGCCTCATACCACGGCGCCACGGGCTACGAGCGTGCGGAGAAGCAGGGCAAGCTCCGCGCGAGCCTGCGCGTCTCGCTGCGCCAGGATCTGGGCGATACCTGGACACTGCGCCTCGGCCCGCTCGCGCATGATGCCGCGTGGGTCGCGCTCGAAGAGTTCATCGGGCCGCGGCGGTAGACATGTACACGCGGGAGCCCGCATGCTGTCGCTGAGCCCCTTCGGGCGTTGCTGCTGTAGCCGTGCGAGCCGTCCGCCGCCGTCGCTATTCATTGGTGCATCGATCCTCACGTCCAACCCATCGCGAAGGACGCCGCCGTGCCCTCGCCGCACCCGACGCGCCACCATGCCGTTGCGCTCGCTGATTCCTCAGCGAGCGCGTCCGCGCATTGGATGGTGGTTCAATACTCTGGCGTCTGGGTTACCGACTGGCCTAGCGTCACTGCAATGCCGAGCGTCGCAACCCCCGCGACCGAGATGGCGGCTCCGGACGCCGTCGAGCATCATGCCGCCACTCAGCAACCGCTCGCTGCAGTGGATCTGATCACCACTGTCATAGTGCTGTGTATCATCGCCTATGCGTGGGCACGGACTCGCCCTATGCTGATTCCGAGGCCTCCATAGCGTACGTCGTTGTCGTCGGGTCGAAGGTTTCCAGTCCTACCCAGCTCGTCCAGCGCCGATCGCAATGAAACCGACGAGGATCGATCCGAGCGCGATCATTCCGGCGGTTTCCCGGCCTGCCTTCGCTTGGTCTTCTGCTGCAAGCGTCAGTCCGTTGACGGCCAGGTCATACGCGATGCCGTACGCCGGTGAGATTACCATGCCCACAGCCTCTGCGATCAGCTGCCCATCGGTGGTGGCGAGCCAGCTTCCAAGTTTCAGCGCTTGGAACTCCGCATCCTCGAGCAGTTCTCGACGGAACTGTTCAAGCGGCGGGAGCTGGCGGTCCGTCTGCGCCAGCCACGCGCGCGGCGGGTACGTTCGTCCCTGCCACAGGTACGAGGCGAGAACTTGGTTGCGCGAGACGTAGCTCGCGATCTCACGTTGCTTGTCGGTCATGACGACGTCCCTTCTACACAATGACGCTTGTGGTGCTGGGCTATTGACTAGCCCTTATAGCACCCCAAGGCGGTCGGACCATCGGCTAGTGGGTCTCCCGGAAATGTTTGACCGGAAACTGGCTTTCGGCGGCGAATAGGGGCGTGTGTCCCCGAGCCAGGAGGTGGTTGTGCGTCCGCCTGAGGTGTTCGTGCGTGAACTCTCGTTGGAGGAGGCTGCTCGCTTGAAGTCGACCTCCAAGCGCGCCAGGTACCAGTCCAAGCGTCAGCGGGCGGCGATCCTGCTGGCCTCTGCGGCAGGAATGCCAGCGCCGCAGATCGCGGCTGCGGTGCGCAGCGACGAGTCGCACGTGCGTAAGGTGATCCATGCGTTCAACGAGGAGGGGTTCAGCTCGCTGGACCCTGAATATCGGGGCGGGCGCCCAAAGAAGACGACGCCCGAGCAGCGCGACCGGATCATCGCGGTCGCGCGTGCCCGCCCCGACAGTCAGGGCGTGCCGTTGACGCGCTGGTCGTTGCCCAAGCTGGCCGTGCATCTGGCCGGCATGGGCATCGCTTTGAGCGAGGAGTCGCTGCGGCTGACGTTGATCGGTGCGGGCCTCTCCCACCAGCGCACCCGCTCATGGAAGTGGAGTCCAGATCCCGACTTTCAAGAGAAGGCAGAGCGTGTTCTTTCGCTCTACAGAGCCAAGCCAGAAGATGGCGTGGTGGTCTGCTTCGACGAGATGGGGCCGATCCAGCTGATTCCCCATCACGGCTGCGGCTGGGCAGCCGTCAAGCGGCCCGAGCGGCTGCGGGCAAGCTACAAACGCCCGCACGGCGTGCGCTACCTCTTCGGCGCCTACG
>DAHVAB010000113.1 GCA_027314825.1 Solirubrobacterales bacterium | reverse complement strand
CCCGCCGCCGAGCAGGCCGCCGCGCCCGCCGCCGAGCAGGCCGACGCGCCCGCCGCCGAGCAGGGCACCCCGAAGCGCTCGCCGCGACGCTCGCGCGCGCGCAAGTCCGCCGAGAAGCCGGCGGCGCAGCAGCTCTCGCCCGAGGAGCGCCACGCCCAGCGGGTCGCGCACCGGGCCGCGAACGCGGTGCACCGGCGCAGGCGCCGGCTGCAGGAACGCGAGAAGAGGCTTGCCGCGCGCTCCGCCGGAGCCGCCGCGGCGCCGGAGTTGCCGGCCGTTCATGCCGCCAAGCGCGGCGCGCCGAAGGAGCGCCAGGGAATCGTCGTCTCCAGCAAGGCGGACAAGACGATCACCGTGCGGATCGATGTGGCCCGTCAGCACCGCCGCTACGAGAAGATCGTGCGCAGCTCCAGCACCCTGCATGCTCACGATGAGCAGAACAACGCCCACGAGGGCGACGTGGTCCGGGTCGTCGAGAGCAGGCCGTCCTCGAAGACCAAGCGCTGGCAGCTGCTCGAGGTTCTGGAGAGGGCGAGATGATTCAGAACGAGACCAGGCTGCGCGTCGCCGACAACACGGGCGCGCGTGAGATTCTCTGCATCAGGGTGAAGGGCGGCTCGCGTCGCCGCTATGCGCATATCGGCGATGTGATCACCGCGACCGTCAAGCAGGCCAGCCCGCAGGGGTCGGTCAAGAAGGGCGACGTCGTCACCGCGGTCGTCGTGCGGACCAAGAAGCCGCTCGGACGCGAGGATGGCACCTACATCGCCTTCGACGACAATGCCGCCGTGCTGATCGACGATCAGAACAATCCGCGGGGCACGCGCGTCTTCGGCCCGGTGGCTCGCGAACTGCGCGACCGCAACTTCATGAAGATCGTCTCGCTGGCCCCGGAGGTGCTCTGATGGCCAGGCGTCCGCAGCAGAGTCCGCGCAGATCGCTGCGAATCCGCTCCGGCGATCAGGTGCAGGTGATGGCCGGCAAGGACCGCGGCAAGCGCGGGCGGGTGCTGCGGGTGGAACCCGCCGTGCAGCGCATATACGTGGAGGGACTGAACATGCGCAAGCGCCACGTGCGGCCGCAGCAGACGCCCGACGGCGCCTCCCAGCAGGCGGTGGGTGGCGTGATCGAGAGCGAGGGCCCGATCCACGTCTCCAACGTGATGGTGATCGATCCCAAGGACGACAAGCCGACCCGGATAGGCGTGCAGCGCGTCGACGGCAAGGCGTTCCGGATCGCAAGACGCTCCGGCACGAGGCTGGACTGAGCGATATGTCGGCCCAGGCACAAGCAGGCACAGCCCGTCTGAAGGCACGCTACCTGGAAGAGGTCCGCCCGAAGCTGATCGAGCGGTTCGGATACGGGTCGGTGATGGAGATCCCGCGGATCGAGAAGGTCGTGCTGAACATGGGCGTCGGGGATGCCAAGCAGGACTCCAAGGCCTTGAAGTCAGCTCAGGAGCAGCTATCGACGATCGCAGGCCAGCGGCCGAGCGTGCGCCGCGCTCGCAAGTCGATCGCGGCGTTCAAGCTGCGCGAGGGGATGCCGGTAGGGCTCGCCGTCACGCTCCGCGGCGAGCGCGCCTACGAGTTCCTGGACCGTCTCACCTCGATAGCGATCCCCCGGATCCGCGATTTCCGCGGCCTCTATCCCAAGTCCTTCGACGGGCGCGGCAACTATTCGATGGGTGTCCGCGAGCAGATCATCTTCCCGGAGATCGACTACGACTCGATCGACCAGGTGCGCGGTCTGGACATCACGATCGCGACCACCGCGAAGACGGACGTCGAGGCGTTCGCGCTGTTGGAGGGTCTCGGCATGCCCTTCTCCCGCAACAACCGCCCCGCCGGCTTCGACCTCGAAGAGCAGAGCAAGGAAGGCTGAGAACCCATGGCCAAGACATCGCTGCGCGTCAAGCAGGCGCGCCCACCCAAGTTCAAGACTCGCGCATATACTCGCTGCAACCGGTGCGGCCGGCCGCGCTCGGTGTATCGGAAGTTCGGGATCTGCCGGATCTGCCTGCGGCAGCTCGCACACAACGGACAGATCCCAGGCATGACGAAGGCCTCCTGGTGAGGCACGGCCCGGCACTCCCCGGATTCGCAAAGATGTCAGATTCCCAACCCCCCAACCACGATCCCGCCACCGGCATGCGTGTCCGCGTCGCCGGCATGCGAGTCCCTGCCACCGGCCTGCGCGCTCCCGTCACCGCCGTGCGGATCGATCGATCGGAGGTCTCCCCATGGCGATGACCGACCCGGTCGCCGACTTTCTGACCCGGATCCGCAATGCGATCCACGCGTCGCACGAGACCGTCGAGATCCCGTCCTCCAGCCTGAAGGCGGAGATAGCGCGGATCCTCACCGAGCAGGGCTACATCGAGTCGTTCAGCGTGCACCCGCGGGCGGACGGCGCGTTCGGCGAGGTGATCGAGGTTCGCCTGAAGTACACCGACGATCGCCGCTCCGCGATATCGGGCCTGGTCCGCGTCTCGCGGCCGGGCCGGCGTACCTACGTGGACGCGAGCCGGATTCCAAAGGTGCTGGGTGGGATGGGCACCGCGATACTCACCACCTCCCGTGGCGTGATGAGCGGACACGAAGCGCGGATCGCCGGCGTGGGCGGCGAGGTAATAGCGGAGGTCTGGTAGGTGTCGAGGATCGGAAGGAGACCGATACCGGTGCCGGCCGGGGTCAGCGTGCAGATCGAGCCGGAAGCGGTGCACGTGAAGGGGCCGAAGGGTGAGCTCTCCGAGCGCGTGCCGCGCGAGATCACGGTCGTCCAGGAGGGCGATCAGCTGCTCGTCAGCCGCCCGACCGATCGCGGCGAGCACAGGGCGCTGCATGGCCTCGTGCGTTCGCTTGTGGCGAACATGGTGCAGGGAGTGACCGACGGCTACGAGAAGCGCCTTGAGATCCAGGGAGTCGGCTACCGCGCGCAGCTGAAGGGCGCGGGCATCGAGCTCGCGGTCGGCCACTCGCGTCCGATCGCGATCGCGGCGCCCGCGGGCATCGAGTTCGAATGCCCGCAGCCGACGCGGATCGTGGTGAAGGGGATCTCCAAGCAGCAGGTCGGCGAGACGGCCGCGATCATCCGCAAGCAGCGTCCGCCGGAGCCGTACAAGGGCAAGGGCATTCGCTACGAGGGCGAGTATGTCGCCCGGAAGGTTGGCAAGCGCGCATGAGCACTCTCACCAAGGAGGCCCGTCGCCTCAAACGTCGTCGTCGAGTGCGGGCGAAGATCACGGGCACCGCGGAGCGTCCGCGTGTCTCGGTGTTCCGCTCCAACCGAGGCCTCTGCGCACAGGTCATCGACGATGTGGCGGGACGCACGCTCGCCGCGGTGAACTGGTTTGAGCCGGAGCTGAAAGAGCTGGGGGGCCTGCAGCGCACCCAGCGCGCCGGAGCCCTGCTCGCCGACCGGGCGAAGTCTGCGGGCGTCTCGCAGATCGTCTTCGATCGCGGCGGATACCGCTATCACGGCCACGTTCAGGCGTTCGCCGAGTCCCTGCGGGAGGCAGGGATGGCCCTCTAGAGCGCGCAAGACCGCTACCCTCTCAGACCGCATGCCAGCAGATCGCTCAATCTCCCCAGCCGGGCTCGACCTCCAGGAGCGGGTCGTCGAGATCAATCGTGTCGCGAAGGTCGTCAAGGGCGGCCGCCGCTTCTCCTTCACCGCGCTCGTCGTGGTGGGCGATGAGCGCGAAGTGGTCGGTATCGGCTACGGAAAGGCCAACGAGGTTCCGCTCGCGATCCAGAAGGGCGTGGACCGCGCCAAGAAAGATCTCTTCCGGGTGCCCAAGCACGGCAGCACCATCACCCATCAGACGACCGGGATCTTCGGCGCCGGCCGCGTCTTCCTGAAGCCGGCCGCGCCCGGCACCGGCGTGATCGCCGGCGGCGGCGTGCGCGCGGTGCTCGAGCTCGCCGGCATCCACGACATCCTCTCCAAGAGCCTCGGCACTCAGAACCCGATCAACCTGGTCAAGGCGACGGTCGCCGGCCTGCGCGGCCTGCGCACCCCGGACGAGGTCGCCAAGCTGCGCGGCCTGTCGATCAACCAGGTGCTCGGCCTCGGCGAGTCCGCGAACGGCGCGTCCGTCTCCGCGGAGCCGGCTGCCGATGGCGGCGAGCCGGAGGGTGCTGCGCAGGCGGCCGAGAGCGGCACGGCGGCCGGCGAGAGCAGCCCTCCGTCCGCCGCGAGCGGCGCCGCGCCGGCAGGGGGAGGCACGCCCACGCCTTCCGCCGCGAGCGGGACTACGTCAGCCGCGACCGGGACTACGTCCGCCGCGACCGGGACTTCGCCAGCCGCGACCGGCGCCGCGTCCGCCGCGACCGGAACTACGCCAGCCGCGACCGGCGCCCCGTCCGCCGAGAGCGGGACTACGTCCGCCGAGAGCGGGACTACGTCCGCCGCGGGCGGCACGCTGGCCGCCGAGAACGGCGCCCCATCCGGGCAGGATGGCGACGGCGCCGCCCGGGACATGGCGGCCGGGGACGCGCGGAGCGCGCCGGCGGCAGGCGACGGCGAGGCATCATGATGGCCAAGCTGGCGGTTATACAGCGCCGCTCGGCCAACGGCGCCAACCAGCGTCAGCTGGACACCCTGCGCTCGCTGGGGCTGCGCCGTATCGGCCATCTCGTCGAGGTTGAGGACTGCCCGCAGGCGCGGGGCATGCTGCACGCGGTGCGCCATCTCGTCGAGGTGCAGGAGCCGCGCTCATGAGCCCGGCTGCGCCGAAGGGGCGCAAGCCTGCTGAGGAGGAGACCGAGCCGGAGGGCGCCGCGCAGGCGGCCGGCGCAGCCGGGAGCGCCTCGCAGCGGATCGGCCTGCACTCGCTGAGCCCCGCACCCGGGAGCAGGCGCGATCGCAAGCGCGTCGGCCGTGGAGAGGGCTCCGGCACCGGCAAGACCTCCGGGCGCGGCCAGAAGGGCTACGGCTCGCGCTCCGGCGCCAAGCGCAGGGCCCGCTTCGAGGGCGGTCAGATGCCGATCCACATGCGGATGCGCAAGCTGCGCGGCCCGCACATGAAGAAGTCGATGCCGTTCGAGCCGTTCCGGACCCACACCCAGCCGGTCAACCTCTCCGACCTGGAGGCGCGTTTCGAGGCCGGCACGGAGGTGACGCTGGAGCTGATGCGCGAGCGCGGCCTGGCGGGCCGGCGGGGCGTGCCGGTGAAGATCCTCGGCATGGGCGAGCTCTCCAAGCCGCTCACCGTTCACGCCCACGCCTTCAGCGCGAGCGCTCGCAGCAACATCGAGAGCGCGGGCGGCGCGTGCCGGCTGATCGAGAGCTAGAATCGCTGGCTTCAGGCCCGAGGCGGCGGGTGGGGGCACGGGCCTTTCAGTAGAGCCCGCCGCAGGGAAACCGCCACTTCGATCCACGGCACCGACCAGGCACCATGCTTTCGACGATCCTCAGCGCCTTCAGGGTCGCTGACATCCGCAAGAAGCTGCTGTTCACAGCGGCGATGCTCCTGATCTACAGGCTCGGGGCGCACCTGCCCGTGCCCGGGGTCAACCTGAATGCGGTCAACAGCATTCAGAAGGAGTTCGGCGGCACCAACATCCTGGGCCTGCTGAACCTCTTCTCCGGCGGAGGGCTCTCGCGGATCGCGCTCTTCGCGCTGGGCATCATGCCCTACATCACCGCCTCGATCATCCTGGAACTCTTGAAGGTCGTGGTGCCCTCGCTGGAAAAGCTCTCCAAGGAAGGCGAGGTCGGGCAGGCGAAGATCACCCAGTACACGCGCTACCTGACCGTCGGGCTGGCGTTCGCGCAGTCGATCGGGTTCGTGTTCCTGTTCCGCTCCTTCCAGGCGCAGGCCGGGGAATCGGTCATCTCGAAATTCGACGTGCCGCATGTCTTCCTGATCGTGGTCTGCCTCACCACCGGCGCGGTGCTGCTCATGTGGATCGGCGAGCTGATCACCCAGAAGGGGATCGGGAACGGCATCTCGCTGCTCATCTTCGCCTCGATCGTCTCCCGGCTGCCCTCCGGGGTGCAGGCATGGTGGACGACCCAGGATCAGGTCTTCAAGGTGATGATGCCGTTCATCGTGCTCGCGGTCGTCGGCGGGATCGTGTTCGTCCAGGAGGGGCAGCGGCGAATCCCGGTGCAGTACGCCAGGCGCGTGATCGGACGAAGAATGAGCGAGGGCGGCCAGACCTACCTGCCGCTGCGCGTGAACATGGCGGGCGTGATCCCCGTCATCTTCGCCGCCAGCATCATGATGATCCCGCCCACGATCGGGCAGCTCGCGCACATTCGCGCGCTCGAATCGTTCTTTACGCCGAACGGCTGGCAGTTCGTGGTCGGGCAGTCGATCTTCATCATCATCTTCACCTACTTCTACACGGCGGTCACGTTCAATCCGGTCGACCAGGCCGACAACCTGAAGAAGTACGGCGGGTTCATACCCGGCGTGCGACCGGGCAAGCCGACGGCCGAGTTCCTGGACCGGATCCTTGCGCGGCTGACGTTCCCGGGCGCGCTCTTCCTCGCGGCCGTCGCGGCGCTGCCGACGATCATGTTCGCGCAGACCCATACGAACATCGCGATCGGCGGCACCTCGATCCTGATCGTGATCGGCGTCGCGCTGGAAACGATGAAGCAGCTGGAGGCGCAGCTGATGATGCGCTCCTACGAGGGGTTCTTGAAGTGAGCGTGAGCGTGCCGGCGCGCGGTCCTGAGGGTGGCTCGCCTCCTCGCGCTCCGAGCAGGGTGCCGCGCGCGCAGCAGCGAGGGGCACGCCCGCGACAGCCTGCGCAGCTGGGCCGCGGCCGCGGGCGCAGGACGATAGGCTGACTGTCGAGGTGCCAGAGCTCAACCTCATCCTCCTTGGCCCGCCCGGCGCCGGCAAGGGCACGCAGGCCGAGCGCCTGCAGGTCGACTTCGGGCTGGCGCATGTCTCTACTGGCGACATGCTGCGCAGTCAGGTGGCCGACGGCACCGAGCTTGGACGCAGGGCGAAGGACTACATGGACAAAGGCGACCTCGTGCCGGACGAGGTGATCGTCGACATGTTGACCGAGCGCATCGAAGCGGCGGATGCCCGCGAAGGATTCCTGCTCGACGGCTTCCCGCGCAACGAGAGCCAGGCAGATACGCTCGATGCGGCGCTCGGCCGGCACGGGCGCAGGCTCTCAGCGGCGCTGATGATCGCCGTGCCGGACGAGGAGCTCGTGCGGCGGCTGACCGGGCGGCGGGTCTGCGTCAAGAACCCCTCGCACATCTATCACGTCGAGTTCGACCCGCCCAAGCATGAGGGCGTCTGCGATCAGGACGGGGCGCGGCTGATCCAGCGCGACGATGACAGCGAGGAGACGATCCGCCGCCGGCTGGAGGTGTATCACGGCCAGACCGCTCCGCTCATCGCCTATTACGAGCGCGCCGGGCTGCTGCGTCGCTTCGACGGCACGAGACCGCCGGACGAGGTCCACCGGCACCTGCGCGCGACGCTCGCGACCCTGCGCCTCGAGGAGCAGATCTAGGCCCTCCCGCTCCGGTGGCCCGAGTCGGCCGGCGGTGGTCTCCGGCGGGGAGTGTTTTGGCCTTCGGCAGAGGGTTGCGG
>DAHVAB010000112.1 GCA_027314825.1 Solirubrobacterales bacterium | reverse complement strand
GGTGCCGACATAGACCGCACACGCGAAGACGCCGACCCAGAGCACGCTCATCGCCAGGAGGAAGCGATCGCGAAGGATCAGCTCCTCCGGGGCCTCGCCGGCGCCCGCGTCGATCAGCAGGGCGTAGCGCAGCAGCCACAGCAGGAACGGCGCGAGCGTCAGCTCATACAAGGAGAGCCCGTCGTGGCCGCGACCCTGGAACGCCCACAGGCAGTATGCGGCGGTTGCGACCGACGCGGCGATGATCATCACCATCCGCAGGTATCCCTCGGAGTAGGCGCGCAGCGACGCGCGGGTCGTCGATCCGGCGCCCTCGCGATGCAGCTCGGCGTACCGCTTCCCAGCGACCAGGAACAGCGCGCCGAAGGAGGCGACCATCACGAACCACCGCGAGACCGGGACCTCGGCGGCCACCCCGCCCGCGATCGCCCGCAACACGAAGCAGCCGGAGACGGCGGCGATGTCCGCGACGGCGATGCTGCGAAGCCACAGCGAGTAGCTGAAGGTGAGGGCGAGATAGCCGAGCGCGACCGCGCCCAGCCCCACGCCGACCGCGAACGCGAGCGCGATGCCGCCGGCGCCGAGCACCGTCGCCATGAGAAGCGCCAGCGACGGCGAGATCTCCCCGGCCGCGATCGGCCGACGGCAGCGGCGGGGATGGCGCGCGTCCTCCTCGCGATCGCGCACATCGTTGACCAGGTAGGTGCAGCTCGCCAGCAGGCAGAAGGAGACGAACGCGATCGCGACCCTGCCGGCGACCGCACCGTGCAGGAGCACGCCTGCGGCCCCGGGAGCGGCGAGCACGAGCAGGTTCTTCAGCCACTGTCGCGGGCGGCAGGCTGCCAGCAGCGCGATCGCTCTCGCCCGCTGGGGCGGGGCGGGCAGTGGCAGCGCGGCGGCGCTCGCACCCGCCTCCGTCCCGCCCTGCGTGACGTCGCGCAGCACCTGACGGCGCCCTGTCTGCTCGCGATCGGCCTCTGCTATGCGGGGGGGAGCGCTCATTGTCTCTGTGAACTTTGGCAGCTTCGGCGGCCGGCGCAGAGCACGCGCCGGCGCACGCGCAGGACGCACCCGCCCGCGATCGACCTTGAGCATCCGATCATCTGCAGCTCACGGGCACCTTTGGCGGGCGTGAAAATCCTCTTAGTCTGAGTTGCATACGGCTCGCTGCGACCACGCCGCCGCCTACGATCCCCCCTGATATGAGCATCCATGTGCAGGCCCAGCAACCCTCCCGCTCGCGGCGTGAGCCGCCGGGGCGCAGCGACCGTGCGGGCGGCGGCCCATGGATGCGAATCCGGCGGATCGTGCTGATCGCATGCGCCGTGGCGATGATCCCGGCGGTCGGCTCCTATGCCGCGAGCATGCTCAAACCGTCGAATGCCACGCTGGCGATCAGGACGATCGAGTGGCTGCGCACCAATGGCGGCGCCGGGCTCGTCTCCAAAATCGAGACCATCTACTACTCGCTGACCGCTCCCAGCAAGGGCGGCCCCCAGCTGAAGGCGCTGCCCAAAGTCGGGGTCGCGCTGGCCAATGGCGGCACAGTAGTCAAGCACCACCCCTACCGGCCGCCGCGGATCGCGCCGCTGAAGCGCCCCGCGCTGCCGCAGGAGGGCGTCTGGCACGCGACCCGCGCGAACGCCGGCCCGTACCCGCCCGTGCTCGTCACCACCTTCCGCAGCGATCCCGCCGAATACCCGCAGCTCGTGGCGGGCGTCGCATGGATCGACCCGCACCGCACCAAGCTCGTCCTCTACCCGGGCACCGAACAGCCCTCCGTGCAGATGCCGAGTCGAGGGCCGGAGGAGGTGCCCCCGTCGGCGCGCAAGACGCTGCTGGCGACTTTCAACAGCGGCTTCAAGTACGAAGACTCCAACGGCGGCTTCGCCCTGAACGGGCATACCTACGCGCCGATGCGCGCCGGACAGGGCACGATCGTCGGCTACACGAACGGCACTGTCAACGTGACCGAATGGACCGGCGGCTCCAGCGTGCCGGGCAACGTCGCCTTCGCAGACCAGAACCTGCCGCTGATCGTCAAGAACGGGAAGCCGAACCCGCTTCTCAACGACACCGCCGAATGGGGCGCCACGCTCGGCAACGCGATCCAGGTGTGGCGATCCGGAATCGGGATCACCCGCCAGGGCGACCTGATCTACGCGCAGGCCGACTACCAGACGGCTGGCAGCCTCGCCCGGATCCTGATCCACGCGGGCGCGATCCGCGGGATGGAGCTCGATATCAACTCCTACTGGGTGAGCTTCAACAGCTATGGAGCCCCCGGCGCGCGCGAACCGACCAAGCTCCTGGAAGGAACCGAACGGCCGGCCAACCGCTATCTCATCCCTGACGAACGCGACTTCTTCGCCGTCTTCGAAAAGAAGTGAGACCGCGGCCGCGGTGGCGGCTCAGCGCGTCGCCTCACGGTGCCCACACTCGGGTGCCGGCGTCAGCGCGGCCGCGCTGGCTGGCGGCTCAGCGCGTCGCCCACACGGTGCCCACGCCTTCGAATCCCAGATCGCGCTTGGTCGCTTCGGTCAGGTCGAATTCCCGGCCGGCCACGTAGGGGCCGCGATCGACCACCTGCACCCGCATGGTGCGTCCGCCGTAGCGGAGCGTCAGCCATGTGCCGCAGGGCAGCGTCTTGTTCGCGACGCCGACAGTCTGGCTCGTGAGCGTGCCGCCGCAGGCCATCCCGCCGCCGCCGCCGTACCATGAGGCGAGCGCCGGTCGATAGGAGTTGAGCAGTCCGAGCCGCCGCACCGCGCGGGTCGCGCTCGGCCCGCCGGCGAAGCGGATCTGTGCGGGCCAGCTGCCCTCCCCGCGCGGCGCGTAGCGCAGCAGGAAGCGGCCTCGCCTCCCGGTACGCCCGTGCGCGACAGCGTGCCAGCGGCGACCGTAGAGCACTCGCAGGACGATCCTGCGATCGCGCAGGCGCGGGCGCAGGGCGCCGGTCACGGTCGCCGTGTGCCCGGCGAGCACGTTCAGCGCCACGGTGTGGACATGCAGGCGCTCGTGGCTTCTGGCCGTGCGCGCCTGCGGGATGCTCGCGAGGATGCCGAACGGGACCAGCGGCGTGGCCGGCCCAGGCGTTATCGCAGGGACGAGCATATGGATACCTCCTTGTGGTCATGCCTGCGAGGTGAGCTGTCGGGCTCGCGACGGCCTGCACGCCTACCCGATCGGTGATCTGACGATCAGAGATCGGTTTGCGTCAGGCCCGGCGCTAGGACCGCATCAGCGGTCGATTCGCCCCATTCCGGCCGCCACGTGGGCGGGTTCCGGCGGTGGGTCCCCCGCTCGTCCCGTTCCTGGGGACGACTCGGCATCTGTCATGCAATGACCGCGAAGGGTAGAGCACTGGACACAGTGAAGTGTGAGCGCCGTCACATAACTCGGTTAGCGTCGCGTTGAGGCCGCCGTGACGCGAGCGGGCCGAGCCGCCGACGCCGGCTTGCGAAAACCGCCAGAATCGGGGCATGTCCAATCCGAACCGGCTAGGCGGGCTCGACGCTGCCTTCCTGCACCTGGAGGATCACTCAACCGCCCACATGCACGTCGCCTCGGTGATGATCCTGGAGGGTGACGCACCCACCTACCAGCAGCTGGTCGACCACGTGATCGGGCGGCTGCATCTCGTGCACCGCTACCGTCAGCGCCTCGCCTTCGTCCCGCTCGGGCAGGGCCGGCCGGTGTGGACCGACGACCCCCGCTTCAACCCGTACTACCACGTCCGCCATGCCGCGCTGCCGAGCCCGGCCGACGAGCAGTCGCTCAAGCAGCTCGCCGGCCGCCTCTTCTCGCAGCGGCTGGACCGCAGCAAGCCGCTCTGGGAGATGTATCTGGTGCAGCGGATGACGGGCGGCAGGTTCGCACTGATCGCCAAGACCCACCACGCGCTGGTCGACGGCATCTCCGGCGTCGACATCACGACGGTCCTATTCGACTCCGCCGCGCAGCCGGAGGCGGGCGACGGGCCGCGTCCCTCCTGGGTCGCCTCTCCCCCGCCGGGGGCCGCCAAGCTCCTGGCGGACGCGCTGCTGGAGCGAGCCACGGTCCCCGCCGAGATGGTGCGCGGAGCGCGCGCGATGCTGCGTGCTCCCCGCCGCGCCGCCAAGCGCTTGCGCAAGGGCGCGGGAGGGCTGCTCGCCGCCACGCTGCCCGGGCTGGAGCAGCCGGCGCCGCACACGCCGCTGAACGTCGAGATCGGCCCGCACCGGCGCTACACCTGGGTCGACGCGGAGCTCGCCCGATTCAAGGCGATCAAGGACGCGCTGGGCGGCACCCTGAACGATGTCGTGCTCTCCGCGGTCAGCCTCGCCCTGGGCGCCCACCTGCGCGATCATGGCTACGACACCGATGAGCTGGTCCTCAAGGCGATGGTCCCTGTCTCCACGAGAGCCGAGCTGGAGCGCGGGGCGCTCGGCAATCGGGTCTCCGCGATGTGGGCGCCGCTGCCGGTCGGCCTCGCCGACGCCGCCGAATGTCACGCATACGTCCGCGAGGCGCTCGCCGACCTGAAGAGCTCGGGTCAGGCCGTCGGAGCCGAGGTCCTCACGAACCTCGCCGGCTTCGCGCCGCCCACGATCCTCAGCCAGGCGGCGCGCCTGCAGGCGCGGCAGCGCTACTTCAACATCGTGGTCACCAACGTGCCCGGCCCGCAGTTCCCGCTCTACATGCTGGGCCGCCGCCTCACCTCTCTCTACCCGGTGGTTCCGCTGGCTCGCCGCCAGGCCCTGGGGATCGCGGTGATGAGCTACGACGGACGGCTCGGCTTCGGTCTGCTCGCCGACTATGACGCCGTTCCCGAGCTGGAGGAGGTCGCGGACGCGCTGCGCACGGCGATCTCCGCGCTGGCGGCGGTCGCGGGGCTCACGGGGCGAGCCGGCGCTCGGGCCGCACGCAGGCGGCCACAGCAGGGCTCGCGCGCTGCGGATGGCCGCGCGGCGCGCGAGGGCTCCCGCCCCAGCGGCGGGCGCAGGGCGCAGGGCGTGGTGCGAGCCGGCCCGCCAGGCGCCGCCGACGGATAGGCTCCCGCCGATTTGAGGTTGGCGCTCTGTCAGATCAATCCGACCGTCGGCGACATCGCCGGCAACCTGCAGCGCGTGCGCGACGGGCTGGATGCCGCGCGCCGGCAGGGCGCGGAGCTGGTGCTCTTCGGCGAGCTCGCGATCACCGGCTACCCGCCGGAGGACCTGCTGCTGCGCGAGCGCTTCCTCCTCGACGCGGCCGACGCGGTCGCGCAGCTCGCCCATGATGCGGACGGGATCGTCGCCGTGGTCGGGTTTCCGGAGCGTGCGCAGGACGTCTACAACGCGGCCGCAGTGCTGGCGAACGGGAGGCTGCACGCCATCTACCGCAAGGTCCACCTCCCCAATTACGGCGTCTTCGACGAGCGGCGCTACTTCCAGTCCGGCCGCGACGGCGCGGTGCTCGACATCGGCGCCGAGCGGATCGGGCTCAGCGTCTGCGAGGATCTCTGGGAGCCGGGACCGCCCGGCTCCGAGGAGGCGATCGCCGGCGCGACGCTGCTCCTGAACATCTCCGCCTCCCCCTACCATGCCGGCAAGGGCAGGGAGCGGGAGGCGATGTTCGCCCAGCGCGCCCGTGAGACGATCGCCTGCGTGGCGTTCTGCGCGCAGGTCGGCGGCCAGGACGAACTGGTCTTCGACGGCCACTCCTGCGTGATCGACCACACCGGCCGCACGGTCGCCCGCGGCGCCCAGTTCGAGGAGGACCTGCTCGTCTGCGACCTCGATCTGCAGGCCGCCTCGGCGGCCCGCCTGCACCGGTCCGGACACCGGCCGCCCGCGCAGCGGATCGAGCGGCATGTGCGCGTGTTGCCGGCGCTGCCCGCCAGCGAGATCCGGGAGCGCGAGCCATCGCCGGCCGCCGGCGGCGCTCAAGGCACCGCGCCGTCGCTGCCCACCAGCGGCGCCCAAGGCAGCGCGCCGTCGCTGCCCACCAGCGACACCCGGGGGGCCGATCCGGCCCCACACCACTCCCCAACGACATCGCTGCGAGAGCCGCTGGCCCCCGAGGAGCACGAGGTGTACGCCGCGCTGCTGCTCGGCCTGCGCGACTACGTGGGCAAGAACGGGTTCGAGAGCGTCATCATCGGCATCTCCGGCGGGATCGACTCCGCGCTGGTCGCCTGCCTGGCGGTCGACGCGCTCGGCTCGCAGCGCGTCAGCTGCGCGATCATGCCCTCCCGCTACTCCTCGGAGGCCACCCAGAGCGATGCGCGCGCGCTCGCGGACGCGCTCGGAATCCGCGTGCACGAGATCGCGATCGAGCCGGTGATGGACGCCTACCTCACAGCGCTGAAGTCCGAGCTCGCCGGACGCCCGCCGGGAGTGGCCGAGGAGAACCTGCAGGCGCGGATCCGCGGCAACCTGCTGATGGCGCTCTCAAACGAGTTCGGCCCGCTGCTTCTGATCACCGGCACCAAGTCGGAGATGTCGGTCGGCTACAGCACCCTCTACGGCGACCTTGCCGGCGGCCTGGCGGTCATCAAGGACGTGCCCAAGACGCTCGTCTACCGCCTATGCGAATGGCGCAACTCCGACGCATGCGCCCTGTCCGGCGGCGTGCGGGCGCCGATCCCGCCCTCCATCATCGCCAGAGCCCCCTCGGCCGAGCTGCGCGCCGACCAGCGCGACGAAGACACGCTCCCGCCCTACCCGCTGCTCGATCGGATATTGCAAGCCTACGTGGAGATGGACGTCGACCGCACGCAGCTGGTGGCGCAGGGGCTGCCGGCGGAGATCGTCGACCGCACGATCGGGATGGTCGACCGGTCCGAGTACAAGCGCAGGCAGGCCCCGCCCGGCATCAAGGTCACCACCCGCGCGTTCGGCCGCGACCGCCGGATGCCGATAACCAACCGCTACCGCGGATGACGCGCGAGCCGCCCCCACAGAGAGCCCGAGGGCCGGTGCGGATCATCGCCGGCGTGCTGGCCTGCCTCGCCACCGGCCTGCTGCTCAGCGCATGCGGCAACACGCTTCAGGATCAGCCGATGCCGAACTCGATGCTGGTGCCGCTCGTGGGCGCCCAGCGCGATCCCATCTACTGGCTGGGCGCAAGCTTCCATGGCCTGCAGCTGACGAGCACCGGCCTCGACCCGGGCGGCGCATACACGCTGCAGTACGGCGACTGCGTCGTCGGAGGGGTCCGCTGCACGACTCCGATCGAACTCATCACATCCCCCGACAACGGCTTCCTTCCGGGCGCCGGCACCACAGCGGATTCGCCCGCGGTCCTGCGCGGCCTGAGGGGCCTGAGCGCGGCCGGCGGCAGGGTGCTCGAGGTCGCGACCGGCCCTGTGGTCGTCGACATGCGCGCCAGCAGCGCCACGCTCGCGCATGAGGCGATCCAGGGAATGGTGCCGATCAACTTCGGCGGTGCCCCCGACGTCCCGCTGCCCAAGCCCGTGCCGAACACCGGCTTCGACGGACAGGTCATGACCTTCCAGCACCCGCCGGCGCTCGCGCCGCTGCCAGCCGTCCCGGGCGCCAGCGCGGCACAGATCGGCAAGGCCGCGGCGGCGGCAGAGGCGGCCGCGGCCGCGGCGGCGCGGGTCACCCAGCCC
>DAHVAB010000111.1:2187-7625 GCA_027314825.1 Solirubrobacterales bacterium | reverse complement strand
GGCTCGTTGACAGCTAATTCCTGCTAACAATTTGTTAGCCGGTATTAAGGTGCGCCGCAGGCGATCCGGCGCGGCTCGTTGACCGCCTGCACGGCGGGATCGCCGGCCACGGCCTCCAGCATCGCCTTCAGCGCGAAGCGACGCTCGCCGCGGCGCAGGCCGACACCGAGCCTCGGCGCGGCCCGTTCCAGGTCTCCCAGCGAGAGCACGAAGCCGCAGCGCAGCGGCGCCACGAGCGCGTCGAGCAGCTCATCGCGTGAGAGCTCGGCGTGGATGGCTTCAGGCGCCTCGCGCAGCGCGAGCGCAAGCGGGCCCCCCGGCGCGCTCGCCTGCGCCTCCCGCTCCAGCGCCCGCATCGCAAGCCGCGCCCACCGCTCCCCGCCGGCGTCCGCGACCGCTTCGAGGTAGCCGGGAGCCCACGGCGAGATGTGCTCGAAGAGCACGGTGGAGCGCAGGTGCTCCAGGCGTGTGGCGGACAGCCCGTCGGGGGCGCTCTGCGCCGCCCGCCCGAGCGTGCAGTAGAGGCCGAGGATCGCCTCGATCCGGTCGACATCCGGGGGCGGGAGCGCGCCGAGGGTGCGCCAGAGGCCGGCGACGCGGTCGGCCGCCTCCCCACCGAGCTTCCCGTCGGGGCTCAGGTGGATCGAGGCGTAGGGGGGAAGCTCGAGCACGAACAGCCGCGTGTGCTCGGCGCCGCTCCACGCCGGCAGCCCGAGCGCGGAGGCGAGCTGGCGCTGGCGCTCACCCCTGGCCGCGGTCATCTCGCCGAGCGCCAGCAGAAGCTCCCAACGTCCGGCGCGCCGCTGAGCGCCGCCCGCATGCTCGCCGCCCGCCGGCGCGGAGACACGAGCGCTCGATGCGGCCGGCGCGCTCATCGCCGCCGCGGCGCGGTGGGCACGGTGGGCCCGGTGGGGACGGCGAACGCCTCCGCCGAAGGCTTCAGCGGGCGCATCAGCCACGAGGGTCGGCGCATCCGGCCGGGAGAGGCGGCGCCGGCCGGGCGGGTGCGCTGCATCCACTCCCGGTAGACCTCCCGCGCGCGCTCGGTGTCGACCGCGAGCTCTCCGTGCGCATCGCCGGGCAGGGCGCGGCGTACGCGCACCGCCTGGTGCCAGCAGTGCATGCCCGAGATCGGGTCGGGATGGACCGGGAAGGTCAGGTTCTGGTGTACACCGGTGTCCGACCACCAGATCCGCGCGGTGTCCGGGTCGGAGGACTCATACGGCCCGACCTCCGCGCGCCGGCTCATCCGCCAGCCCTCCCGGCCACGCTCCAGCGCGACGGTCGCCATCAGCCCGCCGCCCGCCTGCCGGTGGCCGTCGAGCTTCCAGCGTCCCATGTGGTGGCTGCAGGCGACCACGCCCGGCCGGATGCCCTCGGTGATCCACGCCTTCGCCACGAAATGGCCGATCTCCGTCTCCACCCTCACCAGATCGCCGGTGCGTGCCACGCCGAGCCGCTCCGCGTCCCGCGGATGGATCCACACCGGGTTTGTGTGGGCGAGCTCATCCAGCCACTTGGAATTGGCCGAGCGGGTGTGGATCTGGGTGGGCAGGCGGAAGGTGGAGAGCAGAACGAGCTGATCGTCGGCCATGTTCGCGGGGTGCACATGGCTTCTGATGTAGCCGGGCAGCGCGTGCTCGGGCCAGCCCCACGCCGCCAGCGTCTGCGAGTAGAGCTCCAGCCGGCCCGAGGGCGTCGGGAAGCCCTGGCGCACCACTCCGTCGACCATCACGCCGACGGCGCGCCGCCCATCCTCGTCGCACGGCGGCGCGCCGACCGGCGCGATGTTCGCCCCGGCCGGCCTCTCCGCCGCGCTGTAGACGCGCTCGAACGGCCCGACCGAGATGTCCTGAAGCTCCTCGGGCTCGACCTCGCGCTCGAAGAGGGCGCCGGCGCCGCGCGCTATCTCGAAGGCGCCGTATCGGCGCATCCATTGGAGTGGCGTGAGGCCCTCCTGCGCCGAGCGCTCCGGAAGTCCCGGCACGGAGTGCTCAAACATCCATCCGTAGTACTCGTCGACCGTCAGCTTCTCGCCGGGGCGCTCTCGTGACTCGTGGTATCGGCGGATGCCCAGCTGCCCGTCCGGGTCGATCCGCCAGGAGAGCTCGATCCAGAGCTCGTTCTCCTCCCACACCTCACCGGGATTGACCTGACGGGTGTCGGTGATCGTCTCGCCGAGCCTTTCGCGCGCCGCGCGCAGCACCGGTTGGCGGAAGCCGATCCACTGCCCGTCGTACTGCTCATATGAATGGGTGTCGTGGCGCTCGGAGGAGTGGCCCATCGGCAGCACCCAGTCGGCGAAGTAGGCCGACTCGTTCCATGTCGGGGTGAGCGCCACGAAGCAGCCGACCTTGCTCTCGTCGCTCAGCACCTCCATCCAGGAGAGCCCGTCGGGGTTGGTCCAGACGGGGTTGTAGACACGGGTGAAATAGGTGTCGAGGCGCCCGCGGCCGTCCTTCAGGAAGTGCGGCAGCAGGAATGACATCTCGTTCTGGGAGAGCGGGTACTCCAGCGGCCAGGAGAGCTCCTGCCAGACCCGCGGGTGGGGAGGGGTGTGGATCGGCCTCGGCACTAACTGGTTGTAGGCGCTCGGGAAGGTGCCGCCCTCGGTTGCCACGGCGCCGAGCAGCGCGGCGATGAAGAACGCGGTGCGCGAGACCTGCCAGCCTCCCAGGTTGCCGGCGGCCGCCGAGCGCCAGGAGTGGCAGGCGAAGCGCGTGCCGGCCTGCGCGACCACCTCGGCGACCTCTTCGAGCACGCGCGCCTCGATGCCGGACTCCTGGGCGGCGAAGGCGAAGGTGAAGCCCTCGTACTCCTCGGCCAGCGCCTGCTCGAAGGCCTCGAAGTCGGCGGGGGAGTCGGGATGGCACGCCGCCATGTACTGCTGCCAGTTGAACCAGCGGCGGATGAGCTCGCGGTCGTGGCGGCCGGTCGCGATTATGTGCCGCGCGATCGCGAGGTTGATAGCCGCCTCGCTGCCGGGCTGGGGGGAGAGCCAGTGGTCGGCGTGGGTGGCGGTGTTCGAGAGCCGCGTGTCCAGCACGATCAGCTTCGCGCCGCGCTCCCGCGCTTCGGTGATCCGCTGGGCGTGCGGGTTGAAATAGTGGCCGGTCTCCAGGTGGGAGCTGATCAGGTAGATCACGTTCGCGTTGGCGTAGTCCGGGCTCGGCCGGTCGATCCCGGTCCAGAATTGGAAGCCGGTGCGCCCGCCGCTGGAGCAGACGTTGGTGTGGGAGTTGTGCCCGTCGACGCCCCAGCTGGCCAGCACCCGCTCGGTGTAGCCGTCCTCGCCGGGACGGCCGATGTGGATCATCAGCTCGTTGTGGCGACCCTCGATCAGCGCCTTGCGGATCCGCGCCGCCAGCGCGTCGAGCGCCTCATCCCAGCTGACTCGCTCCCAGCGGCCCTCCCCGCGCCGGCCGGCGCGCCGCAGCGGGTAGAGGATCCTGTCAGGGTCGGTGACCTGGGTGATGCTCGCCGGCCCCTTCGCGCAGTTGCGCCCGCGTGAGCCCGGGTGCTCCGGGTTGCCCTCGAACTTGCGCACCGTCAGGGTCTCACGGTCGACGTATGCGAGCAGCCCGCAGGCGGACTCGCAGTTGAAGCAGGTCGTGGGCACGAGCATCGAGTGACGCTCCACCCGCCGCGGCCAGGCGCGCGAGATGAGCTCCACCCAGTCGTCCCAGCGCTCCTTCGGCGGGAAGGCGGCCAGGGCGTGCCCGCTCGCGCCCTGGTAGAAGGTCTCGCCGCGGGCTTCGACCTCTCCCCGCAGCGCGGAGACCCGCGCTCCGAGCTCGTCGAGCTCCCGATCCTCTCGCGCGCTCATGCGAGCGGCACCGACTGGCCGGCGGCGACGTAGGCGTGCTCGTGGGCCAACAGCCCGAGCAGCGCGAACGGGGCGGCGATCACGCCGATCCATGGGGCGGCCAGCGCCACGCAGAGCAGCGCGGCGCCCGGCCAGAACCAGCGCCGGTAGCGGCCGTAGAGCATTTCGTGCGCGGCCAGCCGCGCGTGCGCGGTCGGATGCGCCGTGGCCGCCTCGGCAGAGATCAGCAGCAGGTGCGCCGCAGCCGCGCCGCAGAGCAGCGCCGATACGGCGAGCGCGCCGCGGTGAGGCGAGTAGGCCGCGGCCAGAGGCAGCAGCGCGGCCGAGCCTGCGAGCAGCGCCTGCACGGCCAGGTGCGGGGCCAGCAGCGGGCTCTGCCAGAGGTCGCGAGCCTTGGACTGGGCGAACAGGAAGGCGGTGTAGCAGGCGGTGGCGAGCGCGAGCGGGATCGCGAGGACGCCGAGGACCTGCTGGGCGCCGGTCGCGCCGAGCGCGGTGGCGAGCAGGTAGCCGGTCGCGATCGCGCCGTAGGCGCCGATGATGAACGAGCCGCGCACCAGCCAGCTGCGCCACTGCCTTCGCGTGAAGATCATGTAGAAGCGCAGCGGGTGCTTGAGGTCGGCGATCAGCAGCACTCCGGTGAACGCGAGGAAGAGCAGCGCGATGCCGGGCGCCGCCCACCGTACCGTCGGGTCGCTCCAGCGCAGGTAGCCCGCCAGCGCGAGCAGCAGCGCCACCAGCAGCCCGCCGGCCGCAAGGCCCTTCGTCCACGTGTAGAGGCTCACCCGCCAGCCCCAGGGAGCGCGGTGCGGGATGTCGTAGGAGAGCAGCGCGGCGGCGGAGGAGTTGTGGGTGTGCGGGTGCCCGGAGGAGACGTGCAGCGCGTCCCCGGAGCCCTGCGTCGCCCAGGCGAGGAGGTCGCCGTCCGGGCGCATCGCCGCGAGCGGGTCGAGCGTCGCCTCGTGCGCGCCCTTGTAGAAGAGGCCGGGGCGCGTCTCCTTCTCGGGCTTGCGCACGCTCACCGGCTCGCGATTGACGATCCGGGATACCGCCGAGGCCGGGTCGTTCAGGTCGCCGACGAGGATCGCGCCTGTCGGGCAGACGGTCACGCAGGCCGGCTCCAGGCCGATGTCGAGGCGGTGCGCGCAGAGGTTGCACTTCTCCGCGGAGTGGTCCTCCGGGTTGATGAAGATCGCGTCATATGGGCAGGCGGCGATGCACGCCTTGCAGCCGATGCAGATCGACTTGTCGAAGTCGACGATGCCATCCTCGCGCCGGTACATCGCCTTCGTCGGGCAGGCGGCCACGCATGGGGCGTCGCTGCACTGGTTGCAGCGGGTCACCTGGAAGGCGCGCCGCGCGTTGGGGAAGGTGCCGACGTCGACCGACTTGACGTATGTGCGGGTGACGCCGAGGGGCACTTCGTTCTCGCTCTTGCAGGCCGTCGTGCATGCGTGGCAGCCGATGCAGCGGGTCTGGTCGAGCACCTTCACCAGCCGGGCTGGTCGCTCCTCGGTCACGGTCACGTAGCCGGACGCTACGCCCGGCCAGGCGGGCTGCCTACCCGACCTTCGCTTTTGAGGTCATAGGGTGTCCTTTTGAGCACCGCCGT
>DAHVAB010000111.1:0-2177 GCA_027314825.1 Solirubrobacterales bacterium | reverse complement strand
CCATGCCTGTGAGCGTAGGCGGCGACGGCGGGGCGCGCTAGCCCCCGGATCGCTTTGAGCTCATAAGGATCGCTTAGGTGCGTGCCAGCTCGAGCAGGTGTTGCGCGAGCGGCGGCAGGCGCCTCTCCGCGAGCCAGAGCGCCCTGAAGCGGCGCGTGAGCTGCACCCCGTCGGTCGCCACCTCGACGAGGCTGCCGGCGGCCAGGTGCTCGGCGACGGAGAGGCGGCTGAGCACCGTCGGCGCGCGCCCTCGCCGCACGGCGCCGAGGATCGTGTCGATCGAGCCGAGCTCCAGCCGTGAGCTGACGCCGCCCCATGCGCGCAGCGCCTCCTCGAGCACCTCGCGCGTGCCGGAGCCCTCCTCGCGGACGAGCAGCTCCGAGCGGGCGAGCTCCTCCCCCCGCACCGGCTGGCGGCGTCTCGCCCACGGGTGCTCGGGGCTGACTACGAGCACGAGCCGGTCGTCTCTGACCGTGAGGCTCTCCAGGCCGTGCTCTGAGTGCTCGCGCCCCTCGACGAAGCCCATGTCGGCCATGCCGGCGCTCACGCGCTCCAGCACGACCGCCGAGTTGGCGACCTCCAGCGAGAGCGACAGCGACGGCTCCGCTGCGCGCAGCGTCTCGATCCATTCGGGCAGCAGGCTCGCCGCGACCGTCAGCGAGGCGGCGAGGCGCAGCCGCGCGCCCGCCTCCGCCCGAGCGCTGCCGACGGTGGCCAGCAGCGCGCCCACCTCCCCGAGCACGCGCCGGCTGGCGGCCGCGACCCGCTCGCCGGCGGGAGTCAGGCGCGTGCCGGATGGTCCGCGCTGAAGCAGGGTGAGGCCTAGTCGGCCCTCGAGGTTGCGCAGTCGCATGCTCACGGCGGGCTGGGAGATACGCCGTTCGCGCGCGACCCGGCCGAGGCTGCCGAGCTCGCCCACCGAGCAGAGCATCTCCAGCGCTGCGAGGTCGGGAGTCTCGCCGGAAAGCATCCTGTCAATGCTAGTGGCGCCGGCCCCCCATGGCGCGCTTATGTCCAGCCCCTCGCCGCCGCCGCTCGCTGACCGGCTGAGGTCTGAACGTCCGGGCGTGCTCGCACGCGCCACATCTGCGTGTGTGCTCGATCCGAGACAACCCCGAGATACCGCCCCCCTGAGCCAGGCCCGGCCCAAGCCGGAGACGGGATTCGAACCCGTGGCCCCCTGTTTACAAGACAGGTGCTCTGGCCAGCTGAGCTACTCCGGCGCTCGGTGTCGGAGGGTAGCGCTCCGCGTGTCTCGGCGTGTGTAACGGGCGCGCCGCCGGCGGGTATCGATGCACATGCTGATCGAACGAGGATCAGGCCGGGAGTCGGCCGAGCTTGACCGCCTGCGCCGGCGTACGCGGGAGCATGGCGTCAACGGGCCGCTGTTGGGAGGATCAGGCCGGGAGTCGGCCGAGCTTGACCGCCTGCGCCGGCGTACGCGGGAGCATGGCGTCAACAGGCCGCTGCTGGCTCTGGTCACCGCGATCCTGGTGCCGTTCTTCCGGGTGTATTTCGTCTGCAGGGCTTAGGCGAGGTCGACGTGCCGCGCACCGGGCCGCTGCTGCTGGCCTCCAACCATCGCAGCTTCCTCGATCCGTTCGTGATCGGCGCGCTCGTGCGCCGGCCCATCTATTACGTCGCCAAGCGGGAGCTCTTCGAGCGCCGCTGGCAGGCGTGGTTTCTCGGCGGCCTCGGCGCCTTCCCGGTCGACCGTGGCGCGGCCGACGTGGACGCGATGGCCACCGCGAAGGCGATCCTCGGGCGGGGCGAGTGCGTGGTGATCTTCCCGGAGGGGACCAGGGTGCGGCCCGGGCCGCTCGGGACGCCGCGGCGCGGCGTCGGCCGGCTTGCGCTGGAGACGGGCGCGCCGGTCGTGCCGGTGGCGGTGCTCGGCACCGAAGATGTGAGGGCGGGATGGCGGATCAGGCCGCGCAAGGTCAGAGTGCGATTCGGGGCGCAGCTTCGCCTCTCGCGCCACGAGCGCGTCGAGCCCGCCGACGCCGCCGGCGCCACCGCGCGGATCTGGGCCTGCATCGCCTCCCAGTGGGAGTCGCTCGGCGGAGCGGTCGAGACGCCCCGTCCCGCTCCCGCGCGCGCCTCGGGGCGCCCGGACGCCGCGATCGCCGCGCTCGCCGAGCGTCTCGCCCGCGAAGGAGGGGCCTCCCCGATCCCCC
>DAHVAB010000110.1 GCA_027314825.1 Solirubrobacterales bacterium | reverse complement strand
GGCGAGCACGAGCGAGCCTGGCGGGTGCTGAGCGCCGATAACCCGCTGCCGGCGGTGCATGGGCGAGTCTGCTACCACCCGTGCGAGAGCGAGTGCAATCGCGCGAGGCTCGACAGCGCCGTCTCGATCCACGCCCTGGAGAGGTTTCTGGGGGACATGGCGATCGAGCGGGAGTGGCGCCCTGATAGGCCGGGGCGTGGCAGCGGCCGTCGGGTGCTCGTGGTCGGCGCCGGTCCGAGCGGGCTCTGCGCCGCCTATCACCTGGCGCGGCTGGGCCATGAGGTCGAGGTCCGCGATGCCGGGCAGCAGCCGGGCGGGATGATGCGCTACGGGATTCCGGCCTACCGGCTGCCGCGCGACGTGCTGGATGCGGAGGTGGCGCGGATCGTGTCGCTGGGCGTTCGGCTGACCGCCGGGCATCGGGTGGGGGATCTCGATGCCGAGCGCCGCGAGGGCGGCTTCGACGCGGTCTTCGTGGCGGTCGGCGCGCACCTGGCCAAGCGCGTGGAGATCCCGGCGATGGACGCGGGCCCGATGCTCGACGCGGTCTCCTTCCTGCATGGGGTCGCCGCCGGGGAGCGGCCGGCGATCGGGCGGACGGTCGCGATCTACGGTGGCGGGGATACGGCGCTCGACGCGGCACGAACCGCGCGCCGGCTCGGCGCCGAGGAGGCGGTGATCGTCTATCGGCGCACCCGTGCGCAGATGCCCGCGCATGAGCAGGAGGCTGGGGAGGCCGAGCGGGAGGGGGTGCGGATCAACTGGCTGCGAACGGTCAGGGCATTCGATGGCCCGCGGCTGCAGGTCGAGGTGATGGAGCTCGATCAGAAGGGGTTCCCGCAGCCGACCGGGCGGTTTGAGACCCTCAGCGCCGACTCGCTGATCCTGGCGCTCGGCCAGGAGGCCGACACCGGCTTCCTGCGCTCGCTGCCGGGCGTCGAGCTCGATCCGGACGGCACCGTCCAGGTCTCCGAGTCTCTGATGACCGGCTGCCCGGGCGTGTTTGCGGGCGGGGACATGGTGCCCGCCGAGCGGACCGTCACCGTCGCGGCGGGGCACGGCAAGCGTGCCGCCCGGGAGATCGACGCCTACCTTCGCGGCCGCCGCCGGCCACGTGCATCCAAGCACCCGCTCGCCGCTTTCGACGGCCTCAGGCTCTGGTACTTCGGCGATGCGGCCCGCCGCGCGCAGCCGGAGCTCGACCCGTCCGAGCGGGTCTCCGGCTTCGCGGAGGTTCTAGGCGGGCTCGACGCGACTCAGGCGAGCTTCGAGGCGGGCAGGTGCCTCTCATGCGGGAACTGCTGTGAATGCGACGGCTGCCTCGGCGCATGTCCGGAGGATGCGGTGATCAAGCTCGGCCCCGGACGCCGCTACCGCTTCGACTACGAGCGCTGCACCGGTTGCGCGGCGTGCTTCGAGCAGTGCCCCGTCCACTCGATCGAGATGATCGACGAGGGCGCGCCGGACCCGCCGGAGACGTTCCGGGCGCCGGAGGCCACGATCGAGGCGGCGCTCTGATGCGCGTGCCGCCCGCTGGCGATGAGGCGCCCCTCTAGTGTGCGTCATGCGCGACGGCGGTGAGGCGCCCCTCGTGTTCGACGGCGGTGAGGCGCCCCTCGTGTTCGACGGCGGTGAGGCGCCCGTCTGATGCGCGCCGTGCTCGACGGCAACGAGGCGGTGGCCTCTGTCGCATATCGGTGCAACGAGCTGTGCTGCATCTTTCCGATCACGCCCGCCTCCCCGATGGCCGAGCACGCCGATCAGTGGTCGAGCGAGGGCCGGCGCAACGTGTGGGGCACAGTGCCTGACGTGGTGGAGATGCAGAGCGAGGGCGGTGCGGCCGGCGCGCTGCACGGCGCGCTGCAGGGCGGAGCGCTCGCGACCACGTTCACCGCGTCGCAGGGACTGCTCCTGATGATCCCGAACATGTACAAGATCGCCGGCGAGCTGACCGCGGCGGTTATGCATGTCGCGGCGCGCTCGCTGGCCACCCAGGCGCTCTCGATATTCGGCGATCACTCGGATGTGATGGCCGCCCGCCAGACGGGCTTCGCGATGCTCGCCTCGGCGTCGGTGCAGGAGGCGCACGATCTCGCGCTCGTGGCGCAGGCGGCCACGCTGCGCACGCGCGTGCCGTTCCTGCACTTCTTCGACGGCTTTCGCACCTCGCACGAGGTGAATACGATCGAGATGCTCAGCGACGAAGATCTGCGAGCGCTGCTGGAGGAGGATCTGATCAGGGCGCACCGCGCGAGAGCGCTCTCCCCGGAGCGGCCGGTCGTGCGCGGCACCTCCCAGAACCCGGATGTGTACTTCCAGGCCCGGGAGGCGGTCAACCCGTTCTATGAGCGCACGCCCGCCGCCGTGCAGGGCGTGATGGACCAGCTGGCGCAGCGCACGGGCCGGCGGTACGGCCTGATCGACTACAGCGGCCATCCGCAGGCTGAGAGGGTGCTCGTGGTGATGGGCTCGGGCGGCGAGACGGCTCGGGAGACGGTCGCCCATCTGCAGAGGGAGGGCCAGCGCGTCGGGGTTGCGCAGGTGAGGCTGTACCGTCCCTTCCCGATGCGCGCGCTGGCGCGGGCGCTGCCCGAGACCGTGCGGGCCGTCGCGGTGCTCGATCGCACCAAGGAGCCGGGCAGCCTCGGCGAGCCGCTTCACCTCGACGTGCACGCCGCGCTCGGCGAGGCCCACCGCGACGGCCGGCGGCGGGGCGCCATGCCTCTGGTGGTAGGAGGGCGATATGGGCTCTCCTCCAAGGAGCTCACCCCCGGGATGGTGGCCGGCGTGCTCGCGGAGCTCGCCCGCGAGAGCCCGCGAGGCTCGTTCACTATCGGGATCGACGACGACGTCTCCCACAGCAGCCTGCCATATGAGTCGACGCTGCGGATCGAGCCGCCCGGGGTCGCCCGCGCCGTCTTCTTCGGCATCGGATCCGACGGCACG
The DNA here is from genome assembly GCA_027314825.1 of Solirubrobacterales bacterium. Taxonomy (GTDB): domain Bacteria; phylum Actinomycetota; class Thermoleophilia; order Solirubrobacterales; family Solirubrobacteraceae; genus Palsa-744. Next base: position 4,738 of record DAHVAB010000110.1, on the reverse strand, counting down.
GTCGGCGCGGCAAAGGACACGATCAGGATCCTCGGCTCCGAGGGGCTCTTCGTGCAGGGCTACTTCGTCTACGACTCCAAGAAGTCGGGCTCGCAGACGGTCGCTCACCTGCGCTTCGGCCGCGAGCCGATCGTCGCGCCGTACCTGATATCGCAGGCCGACTTCGTCGCCGCTCACCAGTTCTCCCTGCTCGCGCGCGAGGAGGTGCTCGCGCGCGCGGCGCCGGGCGCGAGCCTGCTTGTGAGCTGCCGGCATCAGCCCGAGCGCGTCTGGGATGCGCTCGCGCGCGAGACCCAGGAGCAGATCCTGGCCAAGGGATTGGGGCTGTACGTGATAGACGCCGCCCGGATCGCGCGGGAGGTGGGGCTCGCCGGTCGCGTGAACACCGTTCTGCAGGCATGCTTCTTCGCGATCTCCGGAGTCGTGGATGCGCAGCGGGCGCTCCGCCTGATCAAGGACCGGATCGCGCAGACCTACGGCCGGCGCGGTGCGGAGGTGGTGCAGGCCAACCAGGCGGCCGTCGACGCGGCGCTCGCGGGACTGCACCGCGTGCGGGTTCCCGACCGGGTGAGCGCGGCGGGCGTCAGCGCGCCGGTCGTGCCTGCCGGCGCGCCCAGGTTCGTGCGTGAGGTGACCGCCGCGATGATCGCGGGCCGCGGCGAGACGCTGCCGGTGAGTGCGCTGCCCGCGGATGGCACCTACCCGAGCGGCACGAGCGCCTATGAGAAGCGCAACATCTCCGAGCTGGTCGCCGAGTGGGATTCCGAGCTGTGCATCCAGTGCGGCAACTGCAGCTTCATCTGCCCTCACAGCGTGATCCGCTCCCGGTTCTATGAGAGCGCGCGGCTGCGCGACGCGCCTGCGGGCTTCCGCTCGGCGGCGCTGAACGCGCCGGGGCTGCCGGACACGAGCTACACGCTGCAGGTCTATGTCGAGGATTGCACCGGCTGCGAGCTGTGCGTGCGCGCCTGCCCGGTCTCGGCGCCCGGGCAGACGGGTCGCAAGGCGATCAACCTGACCGACCGTGAGGGTGTGCTCGCCGAGCAGCGCGACGCGATCGCGTTCTTTGAGACGCTGCCGGCGAACGACCGCGCCCGCGTCGACTTCGGCACGGTGCGCGGCACGCAGTTCCTGGAGCCGCTGTTCGAGTTCTCCGGCGCGTGCGCCGGGTGTGGTGAGACGCCGTACCTGAAGGTGCTCTCCCAGCTCTTCGGCGACCGCGCGGTGATCGCGAATGCGACCGGCTGCTCATCGATCTATGGCGGCAACCTGCCGACCACGCCGTGGACCGTCGATGCGCAGGGGCGCGGTCCAGCCTGGTCGAACTCGCTGTTCGAGGACAACGCCGAGTTCGGGCTCGGCCTGCGGCTCGCCGCCGACCGCCACACGGAGCTTGCGCGCAGGCGCGTGGGCGAGATGCGCGAGACGCTCGGCGCGCAGCTGGTCGACGAGATCCTGAGCGCGCCGCAGGTGCGGGAATCGGAGCTGCACGCGCAGCGTGAGCGTGTCGCGGAGCTCACGCGCAGGCTGGATCGGATCGACTCGCCCAAGGCCTCGGAGCTGCGCAGCGTCCTCGACCATCTGATCCGCCGCAGCGTCTGGATCGTCGGCGGCGACGGCTGGGCCTATGACATCGGCGCCGGCGGCCTGGACCATGTGCTGGCCTCCGGGCGCGACGTGAACATCCTGGTACTGGATACGGAGGTGTATTCGAACACCGGAGGCCAGATGTCCAAGGCCACCCCGCTCGGGGCGGTCGCCAGGTTCGCCGCGGCCGGCAAGACGGTGCCGACCAAGGATCTTGCGCTGCAGGCGATCGCATACGCCTACGTGTATGTCGCGCGGGTGGCGATAGGCGCCGACCCTCAGCAGACCCTGCGCGCCTTCAGGGAGGCGGAGGCCTATGAAGGCCCATCGCTGCTGATCGCCTACAGCCACTGCATCGCGCATGGGTATGAGATGCGCGACGCGCTCACCCAGCAGTATCGGGCCGTGGCGAGCGGCCACTGGCCGCTGATCCGCTATGACCCGATGGTGCGCAGCGCGGGCGGCAACCCGTTCCTGCTGGACTCGCCGCGACCGCGGATGCCGCTGGCTGACTACCGCCGCGGGGAGCTGCGCTACCGTGCGCTCAGCGAGGCGCACCCGGCCGAGGCGGCGCGGCTGCAGGAGCTGGCCCAGCAGGCCGCCGAGAGGCGCTGGCGCACCTATGAAGACATGGCGAGCCTGCCCGCACACGAGTTTCCCGCCGCCGATCACTCAGTTCGCGCCGGTGGCGCGGCGCGCGTTCCGGAGGAGGTCCGCTTCGGCGACTACAGCCCCTCATGAGCGGCGGCTCGGCGCCTGCCCCCGCTGCCAGGGACGGCGGTGTGCGGCGCCCCACCGCGCCGTCCGGTTTCGTGCGGCGCCCCACTGCGCCGTCCGGTTTCGTGCGGCGCCCAACCGCGCCGTCCGGTTTCGTGCGGCGCCCCATTGCACCGTCCGCGTTCGTGCGCCGCCCCATTGCACCGTCCGCTTTCGTGCGGGACGCCACCGCGCCGTCCACCGACCGTCTCGCCGACGGGTCGGCCGACATGTCGCCCGTGGTCATTGGATGATTGCCCAATGGTGCTCGGCCTCGCGGTCGCCCTCGCGCTGGGCTTCTCTTTCACCAACGGCTTCCTCGATGCGGCCAATGCGGTGGCGACACTGCTGGCAACCCGTGGCGCCACCCCTGGCCCCGCGATCGCCGTCTCTGCCGCATTCAACTTCCTGGGCGCGCTCCTGCTGGGAACGGCTGTCGCGGGAACGGTCGCCGGGATTGTCACCGTGGCTCCGGCAGAGGCGAGCGCCGCCATCGGCTCAGCCGCGCTGGCCGCGGCATCGTGGAACATGCTGATGTGGTGGCGGGCGCTGCCGTCAAGCTCCGGGCACTCGCTGCTCGGCGGATTGGTCGGGGCGGGGCTGGCGGCGGGAGGCACCGGAGCGGTGCAATGGGGCGGGATGGAAGGTGTGCACCCGCGAGGGGTCGCCGGGTTCCTGATAGCGCTGGCGCTCTCGCCGCTCATCGGGCTGGTCCTTGGAGCTGCGGCTCTCGCCACCGAGCGGATGCTCCTGCGCCGCGCCACTCGCCGCGTGCGCACGCCGATCGGCCTCGCCGAGTGGGGCTTCTCGGCGGCGTTGTCGTTCAGCCATGGGGCCAATGACGCCCAGAAGGGCATGGGGCTGGTGGTGGCACTGCTCATCGCCGGGGGTCATCTGCAGGCCTTCGCGGTGCCGCTGTGGGTGAAGCTTGCCTGCGCGGCGGCGCTGACCGCCGGCACCTCGATGGGCGGCTGGCGGGTGGTGAGGACGGTCGGCCGCGGGATCATGCGCCTGGCGCCGATCGACGGCCTGGCCAGCCAGAGCTCCTCCACCGCTGTCATTCTCGCCTTCTCGTTGGCCGGCGGGCCCGTCTCCTCCACCCATGTCGTCGCCTCCACGGTGATCGGCGCGGGCGCGGGACGCCGGAGGTTCCGCCACATCCGCTGGGAGGTGGTACGCCAGATCGCCTTCGCATGGGTGGCGACATTTCCGGGTGCGGTCGTCCTCGGCGCGCTCTATGCGCTCGCGTGGATGGCGATCGCCTGATGGGCCGGCGCTGGTTCGTCCCGCGCAGCGTCGATCTGCTCGGCATGCTGCGAGCCCAGGCGGCGATCACGGTCGATGGGATCGAGGCTCTCTCGGCGTGGTGCGGCGGAGACGAGGACGCCGCCGAGCGCCTGCGTGAATGCGAGCACGTGGCGGACGCTCGCAAGCGTGAGCTGCGCGAAGCGCTGACGGAGGCGTTCACGACCCCGCTGGAGCCGGAGGACATATTCGATCTCTCACAGGGTCTGGACGGCGTGCTGAACCGCGCCAAGAACACGGTGCGCGAGGCCGAGGTGATGGGGGCGTCGCCCGATCGGGCGATGGCGGAGATGGCCGGCGAGCTGCTGGCCGGCACCCGCAACCTCGCGCTCGCGTTCGAGTCGCTCGGGCATGGCACGAAAGATCACACGACGGCGACCGAGGCGGCCGACAGGGCGGTCAAGAACCAGCGCAGGGTCGAGCACGCCTACCGGGAGGCGATGTCGGCCCTCGTGGACGTGCGGGACGTGCGCGAGGTGACCGCCAAGCGTGAGCTCTACCGGCGCCTGGTGCGCGCGAGCGACCACCTTGCGGAAGTCGCCGAGCGGGTCTGGTACGCGGTGCTGAAGGTGAGCTGAGGCAGGCCGCCGGCCGGCTCGCGCCGCCGGGTGAGGCCCGATGGTGCGGGGCAACGCGTGCGCCGGTGCGTGGGCGCGGGCGGTCACCGGGCTCCGACCGGCAGAATGCTCGCATGCGCGCACAGGTGATCCTCGCGCTCTGCCTGGCGCTCGGATCGACGACCATGATCAGCCTCGCCTACCTCCGCGAGCATGGGGCTGTCGCCGAGCTGCCGCCGCTCTCGCTGCGCGATCCGGTGCGCTCAGCCAGGCTGCTCGCCAGAAGCCGGGCCTGGCTGATCGGATTCGCGATGGAGGCCGCGGGCTTCGCGCTGTATGTCGCGGCGCTCTCCCTGGCGCCGCTGGCCCTCGTGCAGAGCGTGGCCGCAGGCGGGGTCGGGATCCTCGCCCTGGCGACATCCCGCATCGAAGGTCGCAGGCTGACCGCGCGCCAGACCGGTGGGTCGATCGTCTCGGTCGCCGGGCTCGCACTGCTCGGAGCCTCGCTCGCGGGCGGGGCGCAGAGCACCGCG
>DAHVAB010000010.1 GCA_027314825.1 Solirubrobacterales bacterium | reverse complement strand
AGGAGCCCGGCGTGCGCCGCGGCGGCGCGATCGACCGGCGCCTGCTCGCGCGGGGCTCGGCGGCGCGGGCGCACTTCGCGATCGCCGGGCTGCTCGGCGCGGCCTCGGCCGGGCTGATCGTCGCTCAGGCGGCGCTGATCGCCCACGCGATCGACCGCGCCGCGATGCACGGCGCCTCTCTTGCGGCATTGGAAGGCACCCTGATCGCGCTCGGCGTCGTGCTCGCCGCGCGTGCCGTGGTGGGCGCGGGGTTCGAGCTCTCCGGGCGGCTCGGCGCCACGCGCGTCGTCTCGCAGCTGCGGCGGCGGCTGATCCGGGCGCTCTTGATCGACGGCTCGCCGGCGGCGGTCACCCCCGTGCCTGCGGCTGGCCCCGTGCCTGCGGCGGCTGACCCCGTGCCTGCGGCTGGCCCCGTGACTGCGGCTGGCCCCGCGCCGGCGGCTGGCCCCGCGCCGGCGGCGGTTGGCCCCGCGGCGACGGCTGTGCGGCGGCAGCGGACCGGCGAGCTGGCGGCCACCGCCGTACAGGGGGTCGACGCCCTGCAGGCGTACTTCGCCGGCTACCTGCCGCAGCTCATGCTGGCCGCGATCGTGCCGGTCGCGGTGGTCGTATGGGTGGCGAGGCTCGATCTGCCTGCGGCCGGCATCCTCGTGTTGACGGCGCCGCTGCTGATCGTGTTCATGGTGCTGATCGGCCGGCACGCCGCCGCTCAGACAGAGTTGCGCCGGCGTGCGCTCGGCCTGCTCAGCGCGCACTTCCTCGATGTCGTGCGCGGCCTGGCCGAGCTGCGGGTCCACCGGCGCGAGCGGGCCCAGGCGCAAACGCTGGCGGCGGTCGGCGAGCGCTACCGGGCCGAGACGATGGCGACCCTGCGGATCGCGTTCCTATCCGCGCTCGTGCTGGAGCTGTGCGCCATGATCGGGATCGCGCTGGTCGCGGCGACGGTCGGGCTGCAGCTGGTGGATGGGGTGTTGAGCCTGCAGGTCGGCCTGACCGTGCTGTTGCTGGCGCCGGAGATGTACGGGCCGCTGCGGGAGGTGGGAAGGCAGTTTCACTCCGGCGCCGATGGGACCGCTGCGGCCAGCCGGATCTTCGCCATGCTGGAGGAGCGCCGGCCGGTCGCGCCCGTGGCCGGCGGCGCGGCCTGCGCCGATCCGCGGTGGGCGCCGGTGCGGCTCCATGGGGTCGCTCACCGCTACCCGGACCGCGCCGATCCACGGTGGGCGCCGGTGCGGCTCCATGGGGTCGCTCACCGCTACCCGGACCGCAGCGATCTGGCGCTCGACGGCCTGGAGCTTGAGCTTGCGCCCGGCGAGCTGGTGATGTTGACCGGGCGCAGCGGCGCCGGGAAGAGCACTCTCGCCGCGCTGCTCATGCGGCTGATCGAGCCGACGGAGGGTGAGATCTCCTGCGGCGGCGTGCCGCTCGGCGCGATCTCACTGGAACGCTGGCGGGAGCAGATCGCGTGGCTGCCGCAGCGGCCGACGATCTTCGCGGGCACGGTGGCGGAGAACATCGCGCTGGCCGAGCCCGAGGCCTGCCGCTCGGCTGAGGGTCGCCGCTGGATCGCCGCGGCGGCCGAGTCGGCCCATGCGACCGAGCTGATCGCGTCGTTGCCGGCGGGGATGCAGACGGTGCTGGGCGATGGCGCGAGGCGGCTGTCGGCCGGCCAGGAGAGGCGGATCGCGCTCGCCCGCGCGTTCATGCGCCGGCGGGCCGGCCTGCTGGTGCTGGATGAGCCGACCGCCCATCTCGACGCGGACTGCGCCGCGCAGATCGCCGACTCGATCCGCTCCCTGGCGGCCGGACGCACCACGCTTCTGATCAGCCACGATGCGACCCTCGCGGCGAGCGCAGATCGAGTGCTCGCGATGCGGGCGGGGCGGATCCTCGGAGCCGGGCGATGTACTGGCCGCAGCGGGGGGAGCGGCGGATGCCCCGCATGGTCCGGCCGCAGCGGGGGGAGCGGCGGATGCCCCGCATGGTCCGGCCGCAGCGGGGGGAGCGGCGGATGCTCCGTATGGTCCGGCCGCAGCGGGCGGAGCGGCGGATGTGGGCGGCGATCTGGCCGGAGCGCGAGGATCGGCGGCGGCTGATGCTCTCGGTGCTGCTCGCGCTGGGCGCCGCCGCGGCGGCGGTAGCGCTGCTCGCCACGTCCGGGTATCTGATCTCCGCGGCGGCCAAGCGGCCGCCGATCCTGATGCTGATGGTCGCGATCGTCGGTGTGCGGGCGTTCGGGATCGCGCGGGCGGGCCTGCGCTACGCGGAGCGGCTCGTCTCCCACGATCACGCGCTGCGGCGGCTGGCGCGGCTGCGCGCGCGGATGTTCGAGCGGCTCACCCCGCTGCTGCCGGGCAGGCTGCGCGGGGGGCGGGGCGACCTGCTCGCCCGGTTCGTGGGGGACGTTGACACGCTCGCCGACCTGCATCCGCGGGCGAGCATCCCGATCCTCACCGCGATCGTCGCGGTGCCGCTGGCGGGGGTCGCAGCGGCGGCGCTGCTGAGCGGCGCGGGCCCGGTGGTCGTGCTCGCGCTGGGGGTGCCGGCCGTCGTGCTGCCGGCGCTGGCCGGCTCGGTCTCGTCGGCCGCGGCCCGCCAGCAGGCACCGGTCCGCGCCAGGCTGACGGCGGAGCTGGTGCAGAGCATCGACGGGGCGGCCGAGCTGGCGCTCGCCGGCCGCTCGCGCGAGCGCGCGGCGCTGCTCGGCGAGCTCGATGCGCGGCTCGCGCGGCTCGGACGCAATGACGCGCTCGTCGCGTCCGGGGCTGCCGCCCTCGGCGGCGTGATGAGCGCAGCCGGCGTCGTCGCGACGCTCGCGGTCGGGATCGCCGCGGTGCACTCGGGAAGGCTGTCCGGAGTGTTGCTGGCCGCGCTCGTGCTGCTGCTGCTGGCGGCCTCCGAGCTGATCGCGCCGCTGCCCGAGGCGGCGCGCCGGCTGCACGCCTGCGCATCGGCTGCACGGCGCGTGCGGGAGGCGCTCGGTGAGGAGGCCGAGCCGTTGCCGACCCCGGCGCGGGGCGAGGCGGACCCCGTGCGCGGCGAGGCGGGCGCCATGCGGGGCGAGGCGGGCGCTCTGGTCGAGTGGGGCGCGCCGGCCGACCCGGTCGAGCCGTCGCCGGCCCCGGCGCGGGGCGTGCTCGCCCTGGAGGGTGTGCGGTTTCGATATGGCCCGGACGAGCCCTGGGTGCTCGACGGCGCCGGACTCACGATCCGGCCCGGCGAGAGGGTCGCGTTGATCGGCGAGAGCGGCGCCGGCAAGAGCACCCTGGCCGAGCTGCTCGTTCGCTTCCACGATCCGGCCGAGGGGGCGGTCACGCTCGGCGGGGTGGACGTTCGGCGGCTGGCCCAGGAGGATCTGCGCCGCCACGTGCTGCTCTGCCGCCAGGAGGCGCACCTGTTCAACACCTCGGTGCGGGAGAACCTGCTGCTCGCCAACCGGGAGGCGAGCGACGCGGAGCTGATGCAGGCGCTCGCCGCCGTCGAGCTGACCGATTGGGTCGCGGGGCTGGATGGCGGGCTCGACGGGATGCTCGGCCAGGACGGCGAACGGACCTCTGGCGGACAGCGCAGGAGGCTCGCGCTCGCCCGCTGCCTGATCTCCGGCGCCCGGTTCCTGGTGCTCGACGAGCCGACCGCGCATCTCGACCGGCCGCTGGCGATGAGGGTGATGGGCAGCGTGCTGCGAGCCACAGAGGGGCGCGGCGTGCTTCTCATCACCCATGCCGGCGGGCCGGCGCTCGCCGCCTTCGACAGAGTGCTGAGGTTGCGCGATGGCCGGATCGCGGACGTCGATCGGGATTCTCGCGCCGGGCTGGCGGCGGCGGTCTGAGACCGTGTCAGCGCTGGCTGGGTCGCCGCACGCGCTCGCCGCCGGCTCCGGGCGGCGCCGGATCAGCCTTTGATCGCCTTCGAGGTGCCGATCGTCGCGCCGGCGGCGTCGAGCGCCTCCACCTGGACGTATGGGGCGGAAGCGATGTGGGCCGCGGTCTCGAAGTTGGCGCGGGGCACGGTGGCGACCGGCTGCACGGTGTTTGGCGAGCTGCCGGCGAGGATTCGCCAGCTCGCGACTTCGGTCGCACCGTTCCAGCTTGCGTAGACCTCGGTCCCACCGCCTTGCGCTTCTGCGGCGATCGACGGAGGCCAGTGGGGCGTGGCCTGCCACGGGAACTTGTAGGCGCGGTAAGACTCGGTTTCCACCACTTTGTTTTTTATCGCCCACATGTGGGCGTCGTAGATCTGTTCGCCGGCCGCGTTGTATTCGCTGAAGTACGGTTCCTGGCCCCAGCCGACGAACCAGCCGCCATCCTGCATCTGCTCCACGTTGCCCTGGCTTCCGGCCTGCAGTGACGGTGAGTGTTTGAGTTCTCTGATCAGCGTGTCGGTCTTCGCCTGGGTGTTCACTTCGATTATCACCCCGCGCGATTCCTTCTCGCCGAGCGGGCTCTTTTCGGCGAACGGAGCGCCTCCGTTGTCGAAGATCGAGATGTCCCCATCGGGCAGCACCATCGCGTCGTGCTGGAAGGCGGTGTGGGAGCCGGGTTCCATCTTCACTTCGCTGTCCTTGCCGCCGATCCGCATCTGGACCACGCCCGTCTTGGTGTCGAGGATGTAGAGGGCGGAGGTGTTGCGGGAGGAGACGAGCGTCGTGCCGTTGGACTGCGGGTCGATCGTGTTGAGGTGAAAGTAGTCGTACGGCCACTGCACCGATGCGCCGGAGGCTTCGGAGACCGAGAGGCTCATGGCGACGTGGTCGACGCTGTCCCACTGGCGCCTGACAAGGCCGGTCTTCAGGTCGACTTCCTGGTATAGGGCGTCGGTGACGGCGCCGTCGCGAGGGCCGCCGGCCGCCGCCAGGTCGCAGTGGATGGTCTGGAAGACGGTGAGGACCGCGGTGTTGTCTGACTCCAGGTGGAAGTCATGCAGGTCGGCCTGATCGCCGTTGCCGGCCTTGATGTGCAGGATCGGTTCGTAGGCGGTGTTGGCGACGATCTCTTCGCCGAGGCCGAAGCCCTGCGGGGGAATGTTGCCCTGCCACCAGGTGAGCACCGGCTTGCCCTGGTATTCCTGCACCTGCAGGTTCGTCGCCTTCAGCGTTCCCGAGAGCGGGTCCTCCCAGATCAGATGCCCCTTCTGTTCGTAGATCGCCGGGCCGTTGAGGCCGGGGCCGGAGTAGGGGGCGAGGAAGATGTCGCCGGGTTCGGTTCCCGGGGAGTCGGTGGTGACGTAGATCGCCGGCGGTTCCAGCTGGGGTGCCGAGTGGAATTTCAGCACGCTGCCGGACGGTGGCGTTTCGCGCGGCGTCGCCGCCGGGATGGGGATCGGGTCGGGATAGGCGATGCCGAAGTGGAAGGAGAAGGGCTTCGAGCCGCCGGAGGTCTTGACGGTGCCGCTGACGGTCACGATCTCCCCGGAGCGGAAGGGCTTCGCCGGCACGAAGCTCGCCCCGTCGCCCTGGGAGTAGGCGATCAGGCGGCCGGGATGGGAGCCGGTCTCAGAGCCGGTCACGCTCACCTGCGAGATGTCGCGCGCCGGCGCGCCGAGCATGCTGATCTGGGCCTGAGGCATCGCATCGAAGGAGCCCGGCATCGGATTGACGGCCAGGCTCGTTTCCGGCAGCACGTCGGAGACGTTCAGCTGTTCGGGCACGCAGCGCGGAGCCTGCGGCCCGCCGTAGGCGGCCTGCTCGGATTCGATGTGTTTGCCGGCGAGCGCGATGGCGGCACCTGCTCCGACCGCGATCACGACGATCGCCGCGACGATGCCGCGCCTGAGCTGCCGCCGCGGCCTGCCGGACCGTGCCGTCATCCGCCGAGCACCGAGCCCGCGCCGGCGTGTACGCGCCGGCTCGGCCGGTGGTCCGGCCCGCGGCGGGCGCCCCTCCAGCCGGATAGGTTCCTCTCCACGCCTTCGATGCTCACCGCTGAGAGCTTAGAGGGTGCGGTGAGCCGGCGGCTCAGCTGCGGGGCTTATGCGATCGGCGGCTGGAGGCACTCGGGCGTCGTCTCGGACCGGGCCCGGCGTCCGCCGCCGCCGCGCGAGTGGCGGCCTCGGCGATGAGCCGCTCGCACTCGGCCCAGAGCCGCCCGCGCTCCTCGGCGCTCTCCCGGGTCCACGGCAGGCGGTGGGTCGGGCGCGAGCGCCGGTCGTGCCAGAGCTCGCCGGAGCGTTGGGCTGGCTCAGCGGCGGCGCCGAGCCAGACGATCGTGTCGGCGCCCTGCTGCGGCGTGCGCAGCAGCGGGCGAGTGAGACGATGGAACCGCGGCAGCGAGGCCGCGAGGCCGGGAGTGTCGGCCCAGCCGGGATGCATCGCGTGCACGACCACGCCCGCGTCCTTGAGCCGCTCGGCCCAGAGCTCGGTGAGGATCACCTCGATCCGCTTGGTCCGTGCGTAGGCGACGGTGCCGTCGAGCTCCTCGCCGGACATCTGCAGATCCTCGACGTGGAGTCGCTGCGTATACATGCCTCCGGAGGTCACGTTGATGACGCGGGAGGGCGAGCTGCGCCGCAGCAGCGGGGTGAGCAGCTCGGTCAGCAGGAAGCCGCCGAGCACGTTGGTCGCGAATGTCAGCTCGATCCCATCTGCGGAGAGCATCCGCCGGCTGCTCAGCACGCCGGCGTTGTTGACGAGCACGTCGAGACGTGGGGCGCGGCTGCCGAAGCGCTCGGCGAGCGCGCGGACCGCGGAGAGGTCGCTGAGGTCGCAGAGCTCGAGGGAGACGTCGCTGGCGCCGGAGCGCGCGGCCGTCTGCGCGCGCGCTCGCTCGCCGCGCTCCGGGTCGCGCGCGAGGATCGTGACCGAGGCGCCGAGCCGCGCAAAGCCTTCGGCGGCCGCCTGCCCCAGCCCGGAGCTCGCACCGGTCACGAGCACCACCTGCCCGTCCATTCGCGCGAGATCGTCCGGGCTCCAGCTGCGCTCACGGATGCGGTAGCCGACGCTCGTGTAGCCGAGCAAGCTGCAGTCGAGGAGGGCGTCGATCGTGGCCGCCGCGCTCATGGCGATAGGGCGCCCGCCTCGCTGACGGGATCCCCCGCCAGCAGCTCGGCGCCGAGTTGGGAGGCGAGGGTCGGCGTGGCGCCCGCGCCCGCGATCGCGACGCGCACGTCTGCGCTGAGCGCGGCGATCTCCGCGGCGCAGCCGCGCAAGCGGCTCGGGTCGACCGCGCAGAGGACGGCTATCGCCGGCGAGACCTTCTCGCACGCCGCGCGGAGATCCGGCACGGGCGTGTCCGCCCCCAGGTAGGTGATTCGCCAGCCGCGCTCGCGCAGCGCGAGCCCGAAGCAGAGCAGGCCGAGGTCGTGCCGCTCGCCGGGCGGGCATGCCAGCACGGCGAGCGGTCCGACGCCGTCGCCCCAGCCGCGGGCGAGCGCGCGCAGGCGGCCGCCGATGAGGCTGCTCGCGAAGTGCTCGTGGGCGACGCCGATCTCTCCCTCCTGCCAGCGCTCCCCGAGGCGGCGCAGGAACGGGATTATCACCTCCGAGAGCGCCTGCGAGAGCGGCGAGCTCTGCAGTGCGCGATCGAGCGCGGCCTGCGCGGCCGGCTCCTGGAGCGCGTCGACGGCTTCGCTCAGCGCGCGCTCCATCTCCGCGGAGGCCCGGCCGGCCCCTCGGGAGCCGCTCGAGCGCTGGCGCAGCAGCGCGATCCGGGCCGCCTCGGCGGCGGGCATCCCGGCCGCGAGGTTGGAGAGCATCAGCCGCACTCGGCGCTCGTCCTGCTCCGAGAAGAGGCGCAGGCCGCCGCCGGAGCGCTCGGGGCGCACGAGCCCGTAGCGCGTCTCCCACGCGCGCAGCAGCGTGGGGCTCACGCCGACGCGTCTGGAGAGCTCGCCGATGCGAAGTCGTGGACCGTCGACCATGACCGCAGTCTATCGACTTACACAGAAACTAGACAGGAGCTATACAGATGCTCTTCTATACTCGCCGACATGGATGCTCAGGCGAGCACGGGCTCCTCGCACTCGACCCCGTGGAGCGGACGATGAGGATCGCGATCGTCGGTGCCGGGGTATCCGGACTCGTGTGTGCCCACATGCTGAACCGCGAGCACGAGATCGTCGTATTCGAGGCGGAGGACCGGGCGGGCGGACACGCCAACACGGTTCATGTGGAGACCGAGAGCGGGGCATATGACATCGACACGGGGTTCATCGTCTTCAACGACCGCAACTACCCTGGCTTCGAGGCGCTCCTGAGGGAGCTCGGCGTGGCGAGCCAGCCATCGCAGATGAGCTTCGGCGTGAGCGACGGCGAGGACTTCGAGTACAACGGGGCGTCGCCGAACGGGCTGTTCGCCGTGCGGCGCCACGCGCTCACGCCGAGCTTCCAGCGGATGATCGCCGACCTCGTGCGCTTCAACGGCCGGGCGCGCGAGCTGCTCGCCTCCGAGCGGCAGCCCTCGCTTCGCGGGTGGCTGGAGCAGGGCGGCTACTCCCGCGCCTTCGTCGAGCGGCTGATCGTCCCGCAGGCATCCGCGGTGTGGTCGGCCGACCCGGAGCAGATGTGGTCGCTGCCGGCGCGATTCCTGCTCGAGTTCTTCGAGAACCACGGGATGCTCTCCTTCGCCGGCCGTCCGCGCTGGCGGACGGTCACCGGCGGCTCGCGGCGATACGTGGAGGCGCTGATCGCTCCCTGGCGGGAGCGCCTGAGGCTCTCCTGCCCGGTGAGCCGGGTCTCCCGGGCGGACGACCATGTGAAGGTCACCGTGCCCGGCGGCGCGCCGGAGCGCTTCGATGCGGTGGTCTTCGCCACCCACTCCGACGAGGCGCTGAGCCTGCTCGAGGACCCCAGCGACCTGGAGCGCGAGCTGCTCGGCGCGATCCCGTATCAGCCAAACGAGGCGGTGCTGCACACCGACCGCTCGCTGCTGCCGCGACGGCGCCGCGCCTGGGCGAGCTGGAACTACCATCTCGGCGCTGCCGACAGCGGACGCGCGACGGTGACCTACCACATGAACCGATTGCAGTCGCTGCGCGCCGAGACCGAGTTCTGCGTGACGCTGAACCGCACGGAGGCGATCGATCCAGCGCAGGTTCTCGCGAGCTTCCAGTACGCCCACCCGGTGTATACGCGGGCCGGCGTCGCAGCGCAGGCGCGTTACGACCAGATAAGCGGCCGCAACCGCACCCACTACTGCGGCGCCTACTGGGGCTTTGGCTTTCACGAGGACGGGGTCCGCAGCGCGCGTCGCGTCGCGAGCGAGCTCGGGGCGAGCAGGACACGGCCGGTGAGGGTATGAGCGAGAGCAGCGCGAGCGCGATCTACGAAGGCACGATTCGCCACCGGCGTCTCGCCGTCCGCGCTCACGAGTTCACCCACCGGCTGGCGCTCGCCTACATCGACCTCGACGAGCTGGAGACTCTGATCGGCGGGCGGCTGCTGGCACGGCGCCCGGGGTTGGTGCGGTTCCGCCGTGCCGACTACCTGGGCGAGGAGGAGGTCGATCTGGCGAGCGCGGTGCGCTCGCGCGTGGAGCGGGAGACCGGATGCGCGCCGAGCGGCCCGATTCGCGTGCTCACGCACCTGCGGACGTTCGGGCACTGCTACAACCCTGTGAGCTTCTACTACTGCTTCGATCCGCACGGGCGGCTGGACGCGCTGGTGGCGGAGGTGACGAGCACGCCGTGGGGTGAGCGCCAGGCCTACGTGCTGGCGCGGGGGCGCTCCGGCGATGGCCCTGTGCTTGCGGGCGAGCTGGCCAAGCGGATGCACGTATCGCCCTTCATGGGCATGCAGCAGCGCTACCTGCTGCGCGCCGGCACGCCCGCCGAGACCCTGTCGGTCCATGTGGCGAGCAGCGAGCGCGGCCGGCGGGTCTTCGACGCAACCCTCGCCCTGCGCCGCCGGCCCCTGACGCGTCGCAGCCTCGCCGGCGTGGTGGCGCGCTATCCGGCCCCCACCCTTCGAGTGCTCGCGCTCATATATGGGCATGCGGCGGCGCTGAGGCTCAGGGGCGTGCCGCTTCACCAACATCCGCGGGTGCAGCCGTGACCGCGTTTGAGCGGATCGCCCGCCGCGCCGTGCTCGGCCTGCTCGCGCGCCTGCGATCGGGTCGGCTGAGCGTCGATGAGGGCTCCCGGCGGCTGGTGCTGGGCGGTGGTGGAGGCGGCCCGCGGGCGGCCCTCGAGGTGCGCTCGCCGCGTCTGTGGCCGCTGCTGCTCCTGCACGGCAGCCGCGGCCTTGCGCAGGCATATGGGGATGGGCTGTGGGACTCCTCGGACCTGAGCGCTCTCGTGCGCCTGGCCGCGCGCAACGTCTCGGGGCTCGACCGCTGGCGGGCGCGGGCGGCGCCGCTGCGCGTGCCCCTGCAGGTGCTTCGCGGCCTGCGCGCGCGCAACACGCCGGCGCGCAGCCGCCGCGCGATCGCGGCCCACTACGACCTCGGCAACGAGCTCTTCGAGGCGATGCTCGGCGAGACGATGATGTACTCGTGCGCCTATTTCCCGCGCGAGGAGATGACGCTGGCCGAGGCCCAGGAGGCGAAGCTGGAGCTGATCTGCGACCAGCTCCAGCTGGGCCCGGATGACGATGTGCTGGAGATCGGCACGGGATGGGGCGGATTCGCGGTGCATGCGGCGCGCACCCGCGGCTGTCGCGTGACGAGCACCACGATCTCGCGCGAGCAGTGCGAGTACGCCCGCGCGCGGGTGCGCGAGGCAGGCCTCACGGATCGAGTCGATGTGCTCTGCGAGGACTACCGCGACCTGCGAGGGCGAGGGCGCTACGACAAGCTGGTGTCGATCGAGATGATCGAGGCGGTCGGAGCGCGCGAACTGCGCACGTTCTTCAGCCGCTGCTCGCAGCTGCTCGCGGACGATGGGGCGATGCTCCTGCAGGCGATCGTGATCGACGACCGCGCCTACGAGGTGGAGAAGGCCTCGCGGAGCTTCATCCGCACCTACATCTTCCCGGATGGCTGCCTGCCCTCCCGGGAGGTGATCGCCCGGTGTCTCGCGCGGCGCACCGACATGCGCACCGTCGGCCTGCGCGATCTGAGCCCGCACTACGCCGAGACGCTGCGCCGCTGGCGCGCCAGGTTCGAGCGGGCGACCCAGCTCGGGCAGATAGGCTGCGACGAGCGCTTCCGCCGGCTCTGGCGGCTCTATCTCGCCTACTGCGAGGCCGGCTTCGAGGAGCGGCGGATCGGCGTCGTCCAGATGCTGCTGGGCAAGCCGCGATGGAGGGGGGAGAGAGCTCTCGCCAGCGGAGAACGAGGGCGGTCGGCCGCGGCGGCGTAGCACGCGCGAGGTCGCGCCGGCGTGGTGCGGACGGGGCGTGGGCGCGCGCCGTTCGCGCGCCGTTGCCCAGCATGATCGCGCTCGCGCCGTCGTCGACGACGATGCCACGGGCCGGCGGGTCTTCGACGCACATTGACTACGCTGCTCGCGCGATGACCAAGGGTAGGCTCGAGGCTTTCAGCGACGGGGTGCTGGCGATCATCATCACGATCATGGTGCTGGAGCTGAGCCCGCCGGCGAGCGCGGCGCTCGGCGCCCTTCTGCACGAGTGGCACCGGTTCGCGATCTACGCGCTGTCGTTCACCTACATCGGGATCTACTGGAACAACCACCATCACACCTTCCAGGCGACCAAGGCGATCGACTCGCGAGTGCTGTGGGCGAACCTGCACCTGCTGTTCTGGCTCTCGCTCGTGCCGTTCACAAGCAATTGGATGGGCCAGCACGACTTCGCCAGGGCGCCGACGATGATCTACGCGCTCAACCTGCTCGCCTGTGCGATCGCGTACACGCTCATGCTGCTCGCTCTCATTGCTCGCCACGGACGCGACAGCCACCTGGCGAGGGCGATCGGCAACGATCGGAAGGGCAAGATCTCGGTTGCGCTGTACGTGGCCGCGATCCTGGTCGCATGGCTGCTGACGCCGGTGCTCGGGTTTGTGCTGACCGTGGTGCCGGCGCTGATCTGGCTCGTACCCGACAGGCGCATGGAACGGGCGATGCAGCTTGCAGCACAGGACGCGCGAGCGGCGCCCGGCCAGAGCTGAGCACTCTTCGGCATGTGCCCACCGATGCGGACCGTCCTCGGCAGGCGTGCTTCGGACCCTGCTGGGAGGGTCCAGCAGCACCTCCGAGAACAGGAGAAGCCCTGAAGCGACAGGGCTTTTCGCATGCGCTCGAGTGGACTCGAACCACCACGGGCCGTAAAGCCCACAAGGCCCTCAACCCGTCTATGTCTGTCATATGCGTCCACTGGCGTCCAGATCGTCCATTTTGTGCGGTTTCGTGGACGCATCGGACGTATCTGGAGGAGTGGATGTTGCCACGATGTTGCCAGAGGAACGACCCCGAATGGTCCACTGGGTTCTGAGCCTTGTGAGTGTTCGGAACGTCGTTGTGCGACCAAGGATCGGCTGGTCTCGCGGTCGGTCGGAGGCCAATCTCGTGCTCGCCGGCGGCATGGTCCGCGCTCCAGGTGCCTGCGCGAGCCACGGTTGCCTCACGGCTCGCCGAGAATGGCAAGGCAACGCTTGACCCGGGCTGCGACGAGGTCTGTAAGGCGCCCGGGCAGCGGTCGTTCGAGTGCGCTCACCTCCCGAGTGCCCGAGGCTTCTGCGAATGCGTCCGGCGCTCGGTCAGCGAGCGTGAGCAGTCGCTGCATGGCGGCATCCGTCTCGAGGTCGAGCTCTCTGGCGGCTGCCGGCCATTTGTTTCCGTACGGCAGCACGCGGTAGTCGCCGCCGATCTTCATCGCGAAGCGCAGCTTGCGCTCATGGGTGTCGTAGGGAAGGGCGGAGGCGATGTCGTATAGGGGCGCCAGCGTCACGTTCTCGCCGGCGAGCAGCAGTGAGTAGTTCTTGGCGTGAGCGTCCGTGCCGGCGATCAGCCAGTTCCATGCCAGCGCGTCGAAGAAGCGCCAGACGGCGTCCTCGGCGGCGTGCGGCGGCATCACTTCGCGGAGCAGTCGCGCCACATCGCCTGGGCCCGGACCTCCCATGTTCTGGTACTTGCGCTCGGGGTGAACGCCGAGGGCCTGGCAGAGATCCTCCTGATGGATCCGGATCATCCTGCCGCCGGTCAGCCGGCGGTCGTAGCGGTCCACGACGATCGCGGTCTCATCCTCGAACATGGCGACACGAGTGGTCGCGACGACGAGGCCGGCGCGGCCTGCGGCGTCCAGGCAGAGGTGCTCGTTGAGATCGTGATCGTCCAGGCCGGCGACGGCGGGCTTCAGGATGTGGCTGGTTGCGGCCGAGCCGGACGGCAGGCCCCAGCGGCCGTCCTGGAGGAGCAGCGCGGTCTTCGCCTGCGCGCCGGCGAGGCTGAACTGGCCGCTGAAGTCCGCTCCCAGCCACGCGGTGCTGTCACTTCGCAGCTCGCGCAGTCGTTGGGCGACGTCGTGCTCGCTCAGCCACTGCACCGCTCCTGGTTGGCCGATCAGCTCCTCGGCCTGGCTCGGTGCTGCGAAGCGGACCGCGCCGGCGCAGTCGTGCCCGATCGGCGTGGAGAGCAATGCGAAGGGCGAGACCGCGGAGTGGAAGTCTCGAGCCCACCGGGCAAGAACCGCCTCGTTGTCGGGCAAGAGACCCCATAGCCACGGGGCGATGATGCGCTCGGCGTGGCTGCCCACCGCCTTCGGCATCGCCACCGAGATCGCGGTCGTGCTCGCCGCGTTGCGGTAGGCGTCCTCATAGTCGAAGCGCAGTCGCCCGCCCCGCAGACGGGTGATCGTGCCGGCGACCGTCTCGTCGAGGATGACCGTCAAGCTGTCGGTCATCGTCGCCGGTGCTCGTCGATCAGGGCATCGAGATCGACCGCCTCGCCGCGGGACGCAGCCTCAGCCTGCCCGTCCGGGGTCACCTCGAGCGTGAGGCCGAGCGCGTCCAGCACGCGCAGCAGCAGGCCGACCTCGGCGTTTGGCTTGCCCGCCTCGAACTCGTAGATCCACTTCCGCGAGACGCCGGCACGCGCCGCCAGCTCCGCTTGGCTCATGCGAAGATCACCGCGACGGCCGCGGACTGCAGCCGCCAGGTCTCGTATCGAACGCATCCTCATCTTCACCGAATCGTGCAACCGTTCGGTAGCAAGTCTAGCATGCCACCGTGTGGTAGCAGAACGCGCAAGACACCGTGCGGTGGCAATGAGCGGCGCCCGTCGAGCCGGGCAGGCTCCAAGTCGAACGCCGATTCCCTTTGGCTGCCGCTGCACCGCTGCACCGGCGCAACCCCCAGCTCTCACAGGTGGACCCATGAGCGGGGTCCGGTCGTCCAACTCTGTAGGTCAGTGTTGCCACGCCGATGGCACGGCAGCACGGCTCAGGGCAGCTTTGCCTTGTTGAGCATCTCGATCAGGGCGGGGCGGCGGCGGTGCTGCTCGCGGAGTTTGGCAAGCTCGTCTGCGAACCAGTCGTCCTTGTCTGCGGCGGCTGCGGCGCGGTGTGCGCGCTTGAGGATCGCGATCGCCCGCGCGTAGGCGCGGCGGCCTGTCTGGTGCAGCTCTTCCTCGGCTACGAGCATGTATGAGGGCAGCGCCTGCTCGGGGTGTGTCGGCTCGCGCGCTTCGGCGAGGTGGATGCGGCGGTAGCTGCCGGGATCCCAGGTTGGATCCTCGGTGGCGACCGTCCAGGCGGTCACCGCGTCGCCTTCGCCCAGCAGCGCGTCGACGTAGCTGCCGCGGTCGTGCTCGCGCAGCGCTGCTCGCGCGGCGTCGCGCTCGAGCTCCCAGGCGTCGAGCGTCTCGGCGGCGCGGCGCAGCGTCGAGTAGGTGCTCGCGGAGGGCGCCCGCTCGTGCTGCTGGCGGCGCAGCGCGAGCGCTTCGACGGGCGCGTCTGCGCGTTCGTGCACCTCACAGGCGAGGTCATAGAGCTTGTCTACCTGCCAGCCGCTCGTCTGCGCGATGCCGCGCAGCGCGAAGGAGAGCACGTCTTCGTCGCGTTCGAGCTCCGCCATCGCCTCGCACACGCGGACGAACTGGTGCGGTGCGCTGAGGTCTCCGCCGAGCAGCGTGAGGATCGTCTCGGTGTCGCCGTCGAGCACGGCGAGCCGCTCGCGCGCGAAGCGCACCGCGAACTGCTCGCTGCCTTCGGCGTTGCGCTGCTCGATCGCCTGTCTGTAGGCGGCGAGGCCGCCCTCGTCGAGCGCGTTGCGGTAACGGACCGGGTCGACCTCGAAGAAGTCTTGGTCCTCGCAGCTGAAGCGCACCATCCACTTCGCGAGCTCGATCGGGTCGGCGACCTGCGTGTCGGCGAGCTGCGCGTGCAGATCGAGCAGCTCGCGGGCGAGATCGCCGATCGTGCCGTTGGAGTCGTCGGCGTGCATGATCACCTTTACGACATGCCCGACCGCCCGCTCGATCAGCGCGAGCAGGTCTGCCGAGGGCGCCTTCTCGGCGGCGAGTCGAAGCTCCTGCAGGACAGGCTGCGCTGAGCGCGCCCATCCCGAGCTTTCGTGGTAGGAGAGGAACCGTCGCGTGCGCAGCCCGCGGTCGACCTCGCGTCGCAGCTCACGAAGGTCGCCGTCGCTGCGCGCCGCGGCGAGCAGCACGTGGCGTTCGACGTCGGGATGGCGATCGACCGCGGAGGCGACGATCTCGCGCAGCTCCTCGCTGGACAGGTCGCTCACGACCTCCTGAACGTCCTTTGGCTTCCGGCTGGCTCTTGAGGGCATCGCGAAATCGTCTCATCTGAGACGGCGGCGTTGCGAGCCGAGACGCTCACCCCCTGTGGTCCGAACCGAGTGGCTATGCCGCGTCTCAGGCTATGACTGCGCTATGCGGCGCGAGCCAGGAGGGCATCGACTCCTCGCCGTTGCCGCGCGCGGTTGCGTTGCGCTGCCTTGTGGCCCATTCGAGCAGGTTCGCGAAGAGTTCTCCCTGCTCGACCGCGTCGTCGAGCGCGTTGTGCGTGTGCGCTGTGGCGGGCTGCAGGAACGGCGGCATCGTCGCCTTGCCGGAGAGGTCGAAGACGGTGCCGGCGAGCGTCTGGTACTGGGTGCGTATGTCAAGGCATGAAGAGTGCCCGAACGGGGAGCCGCCGGGGGCGAACGTCTCGAAGTACCAGTAGAGGAATGCCCAGTCGAACGCGACTGGGTAGGCGACCAGCACTGGCCGGTGCCCGTCGCTCAACATCTCCACCCACTTGGCTGCGTCCCGGATGGCTGTGGCCGGGTCGGCGCCCTCGCGTCGCAGGCGCTCGCGATCGAGCCCATTCACGTCGAGCGCATCCTGCTGGTAACGATCGCTGATCGGGCGCAGCTCCCGGTAGAAGGTGTGCTCGCGCGGCTGCCAGCGCTCGAAGCGAGCGCCGTCGTAGCGTCCGACCGCAGCCAAGCCGAACGCCAGCAGCGAGTATGCGCCCGGGATCGGCCCATCGGTCTCGACGTCGGCAGAGATGTAGAGGTCTGGGCGGGTTCTTGCGCAGCTCATCGGGTCCATGATCGAGTATCGCAACGATGAACCGCTGGTCGCTTCCATGTCCTGAGCGTGTGGCCGAGTCGAGGCACACACACATTGATGCGCCGCTTCTTCGAAGGCGCCCCATATGTCCTGAATGGCGACATCGAGCTGGATGTCGAGCACATCGACGCGCGCCGAGCACGTTTGCGGTTGCGCCGCGGCCGAGTCTGCGTCTCGCTGAACGCTGCCGCGCTGACCGTCCCTTATCCCTCCGGGCTGCGCAGGCTGCAGGCAGAACTGCCCGACGTGGAGCTGGTGGTCGTGGAGCGAGCCCCCGCGGGCCTGCGTGCTGCTGCCCAGCAAGCAGGCATCTCATGGCTCGACCTCGATGGCGCTGGTCGAATCGACGCCGGCGGGCTCACCTACGACGCTCCACCGAAGCGTGGTGTTGCGCCGGATGGGCGTGCCAATGTCTCGCCGTTTGCTCCCGCGGCCAGCCGAGTCCTCAAAGTGCTGCTCAGCGATCCCGAGCGGGCTTGGCGGCTCTCCGATGTCGCGCACATGGCCGAGATCAACCCTGGCAACGCTCACCGGACCCTCACGGCGCTGCTCCGGGACGGCATGCTCGAGCGTGCCGGTCGTGCCTACCTGGTGAGCGACCCGTCACGGATGCTCGACGCATGGGCTGCACGCTACGTGCCGCCACGCGAACGGTTGACCTGCGCGATGATCCGCTGTGAGATCCGTGCGCAGCCGCCGATCATCGAGCCGGGCCTGCCGACCCTCGCAGCACCCGGTCTCGCCTACGCACTCCGACGCGGCCCGGTCAGCCTTCAGCTGACGTTCATGGGGGAGGAGCGGATCGCCGCGCTCAGGCGTGTGCTGCGCTATCGTATATGGCCGATAAAGCGCTTCCGGCACGATGCCGATGGGGCATCTGATGGCTTTGACGTCTGACATTCGAGCGGTACGCAAGCGCGAGCAGCGAGACGATTTAGTCGTCGCGATCGTTGACGCTAAGGAGTTGGAGGCGGCCCGCCGCGATCCCCGCGTGCGTGCGTTTCACGAAGAGGCCGACTCTTATCTCGCGGGCTTGCAGCGCGAAGGCAGGGATCGGTAGATCGCCGTCAGGTTAGAGTGCCAGCCATAGGCGCTCGCGAGGACCATCTTCGGCGGAGCGGCGAAATCCGTAGCGCTGCCGCCACATGGCCGCCGTCTCCTCGTCGAACGCGTCGAGGGCGAGCACGGTGGTCGCCTGGATCCATGCCGCTTCTCTTGCCTTGGCGGCTGCGTGCAGCAGGAGCTCCTTGCCGTCGATCGGCGCGTGGATGTCCTTGGCGATCCATGCCACAAGGGTGGCTGGCACGCGCACGTGGCGTGCGCCGATCTCACGGCGATCGCGCTGGCTGAGCGCGACCGACGCGGAGGCGAGCGAGTGGTATCCGGCGATGCGCTGCCCTTCGATCAACACCCGGGTGCGTGAGGTCGCGAACGAGTCGTGAGCGTCGTTCTGGAGCCATTCGGTTGCGGTTCTCGCCGCCGGTCGTTCACCGGCATCGAAGATCTCGATCGCGTGCCGCAGCTCCTCAGGCAGATCTTCGTCTCCGTCAGGCAGCGTCAACCATGTGGCGCCGTGATCGCGGAATGCACTCCGGATCGACTCGGCGGTGCCTCGCCTGTTGCCCGGCGTCGTCATGCCGCCGCCATGCGAGTCGTGCATGGCGTGGGCGCGAAACGCCTTGAACCGCCCCGGGAGTCTTGGAGACCCTGATCTGCCCTGGATTTTTCGCAGACGGCGGTCAGGAACGCGAACTGCTCACCGAGCCTCTGCAGCGCCTCCAGCATCAGGCCACCGTATCGGTCGGCTCATACAGCTTGCGCGGCCGTCCCTGCTGGCGCTGCTGCTCAGGGAACGAGCGGACCAGCTGCGCCTGCTCCAGCTGGCGAAGCACCATGCGCGCCCGCTGTCCGGAAACCCCAAGAGTGGCGAGCAGGCCGGGGTCCGATCCGGAGGTTGGCCCGTGCTCGGCCAGATAGTCCATGATCGCGCTCGCGGCCGGCGGCAGACCTTGCAGGCGCTTACGCTGCTGCTCCCGGTCGGCCAGCAGCGCGTCGACGGGCCGCTGTGAGAGCACCGCCTCCCGCGCAAGGGCGAGCACCGAGCGAGGCAGCCCGTCGGTCTTGCCGACGATCGAGTCGATCTCGACAGACGCCGGCTCTGAGGCGAGCCGTCGCGCCAGAAACTCTCGCTGCTGATCCTCCGAGAGCGCCTCCAAATGCAGCCGAACGTCGAAGAAGGCGTTGGCAGGTGGCCGCGTCAACTCGTCCCGAAGCATCTCATCGGCGGCCACGATCCACTGGTGACCCTGCTGCCAGAGCTCATCGCGCAAACGACCGAAGAGCACATGGGCATGCCCTCCGCCTGGAGGCGAGTCGATCAAAAGCAGCGACGCGGGAGCCTCACCCAGGCGCCTTGCAAGCCGCAGCAGCGCTCCGGACGGCGTCGTCTCCGGCAGGACGGCTGAGCGCAGCTGATCGCCGAACGCGCTCCATCGCTGCCCGAGCGCATCCGCGATCACCGTCAGCGCCTGCACCTCGTTCTGAGCCGGACCAAGGTCGACGTACACGGCCGGCTGGCGATCCTCCTGCCGGCGGGCCTGCACCGAGCGAAGCAGCGTCGTCTTGCCAGAGCCGTGCGCACCGAGGATCAGCACGTTCAACGTCCGGTCGATCGCCGCCTCCAACGCGGGCATGATCGGTGGCGCCAGGAACAGCTCTGCGTCGATGGTGCCGAGTAGGGGGCGGTTATCCAGCCTGGCGGGCATATTGCGAAA
>DAHVAB010000109.1 GCA_027314825.1 Solirubrobacterales bacterium | reverse complement strand
TGTCCTTCCGGTCCCCGGGCGCCGCCGCCCGGGGCGCTGGAGGGCGCCGTCGGCGGGGCGCCTCGCATCGACGTGGCGGGATGCCGCGCGGTGCGGGGCGTGCCCGTCGCGGGCACTCGCCGCCGCGCACGTCCCTCAGCCGGTCGCCGTGACCGCGTAGACGGGCGGCAGCCGGGAGGCGACCGTATGCCAGCTGCGGCCGGCGTCGGCCGATCCGAACACCTCGCCATCGGTGGAGCCGAAGTAGAGCTGCAGCGAGTCGCCTTCTCCGGTGGCGGTGAATGCTTGGCGCAGCACGGTCAGGTAGGCGTCTGAGCTCGGCAGCCCGGCGGAGCGCGCGTCCCAGCTCTCGCCGGCGTCGCGGGTCTCGTATATGCGCACGCGCCCTTCCGGGGTGATCCTGTCCATGTCGGCGCTCAGCGGGATCACGAACGCGCTGTCCGGGTCGGCCGGGTCGAGTGCGAGCGGGAAGCCGAAGTCCGATGGCAGGCCGGCGCCGATGTCGATCCAGCTCTCCCCCGCGTCGTCGGAGCGGTAGACGCCGCCGTGGAACTGCATGAAGAGTCGCTCGGGCCGCAGCGGCGCCCGCTCCATGTGGTGGACGCAGAGCGCGGTCGCGCCCTCGCGCGCCTCCTCGGGCAGGTAGCGGGCGAGGATGCCCCGGTTGCCCTGACGCCAGGAGCCGCCGCCGTCCTCGGTGAGCCAGACTCCCGCGGCGGAGATCCCGAGCGCGAGGCGCTGCGGATCATCCGGCCATGGGCAGATCGAGTGCAGGCAGAGGCCCGCTCCGCCCGGCTGCCAGTCCGGTCGGGTGGGATGCTCGTAGAGGCCGCGGTGAAGCTCGAAGCTCGCGCCGCCGTCGCCGCTCACGAAGAGCACGCCCGGGTCGCCGCCGGCGTAGATGAGCCCGTCGGCCTGGCCGGGCGCGATCGCCCAGATCCGCACGAGCGCCTCATCGCCGCCCTGCGGCAGCTGGACACCGTCAGCCTGGCGCCAGTCGGCCGGGTCGCCGTCGCTGTGGAAGATCTTCGGGCCGTAGAAGGGGGAGGTGGTGGCGGCGAGCAGACGGTCGTTGCGCCGATCGCGGATCGCGAGCTCGACCGGCTCGCCGGGGAATGCGCGGGCGGTGTGGTTGAAGGCCGCGCCGGGCTCGCCGTCCATCATGAACAGGCCCTTCTTGGTTGAGATCAGCAGCTCGGTCACGGCTCACCCTCCGGAGATCGCGGGCAGGACCTCGACCCGGTCCTCGGGGCTTATGGCATCGTCTGGAGCGCTGCGCTCGCCGTTGACGAAGATGTTTATATGCCGGCGGAGCCGGCCGCGTTCGTCCAGTAGCCAGCCCGCGGCCTGCGGGTTGGACCGCTCGATCTCGCGCAGCAGCGCGTTGATGTTGCTGGCTTCCAGGCGCTGCACGCCGCCGTCGGCGATCAGCCGCTTCAGGGGGCCGTGCACCCGCACCAGCGCCATGTCGCAATAGTGACAGGTGCCCGGCGCAGATGCCGGCCGCCGGGGCGCGGGTCAGCTGCCGCCGGGGTGCGGATCGGCTGCCGCCGGGGCACGGGTCAGCTGCCGCCGGGCGGGCCGGCCTGGCCGAGGAAGGAGATCAGCAGCTCGTTGACCCGCTCGGGCCGCTCGTGCTGGACGAAGTGGCCGGCGTCAGGGATCCGCTCCACGCGCACGTCGGGCACCCAGCGACGGTCGGGCTCGGCAAGCTCGCTGCCCAGATACAGGTCACGCTGCCCCCAGATGACGAGCGTCGGCGCGGCGATCGGGCGCATGGCCGCGAGCGTCGCGCGGGGCGAGCGGCGCATCGTGGCGCGGTAGTAGGCGAGCATCGCGGTGAGAGCGCCGGGCTGCGACCACGCCTTCACGTAGATGTCGAGATCCTCGTCGGTGAAGGTGCCTTTCGGGCTGCCGGCGCGCAGTGAGCGCTTGCCGATCGAGAAGTCGTCCCTCCCGAAGAGCCACTCGGGAAGGCGGGGGATCTGGAAGAAGAAGACGTACCAGCTCTTGCGCAGCTGGCGCAGCGTGCGCATTCCCTGCAGCATCCGCTGCATGTGGGGCACGTTCAGGATCGCGAGGCGGCGCACGCGCTCGGGATGGCGCATCGCGGTCTCGTAGGCGACGACGGCGCCCCAGTCGTGGCCGACCACGTCGGCATACGGTGCGCCGAGTGACGCGATCAGCTCGGAGACGTCGCGCGCAAGCGTCTCCACACGGTATGAGCCCACCCCCCGCGGCCTCTCGGAGAGGTTGTAGCCGCGCATGTCGGGCGCGATCACGCGAAAGCCGGCGGCGGCGAGCGCCGGGATCTGGTGGCGCCAGCCGTAGTGGAGCTCGGGAAAGCCGTGCAGCAGCACGACCGGGTCGCCGTCGGCCGGCCCCGCCTCCACGTAGTGCAGCGTGATCCCGCTCGCGCGCGCGTAGCGATGGATGGCGCCCGGGATCTCGGCGGCGGAGGCTCCGCCCGGTGGTTGCTGGGCTGCGGTCAAGGCTGAACCGTATGCGATCCGTCTTGCAGCGGGCGCCTCGGCCATCGCCAGGCTCGCGATCGCGGCGGCGGGGGCAACGAGAAGCCGTCGACTGGAGCTTTGCAGGGGATCGAGCATCTATGGCGAAGAATGCGCCGGTGCGTGATGTATTGTCCGCGCCGTCCCAGAACACGTTCAGGCGCAGGCACGCCTGCCGGTCGGCAGCGTGCAGCCTCGCTCGGGAGAGCGGCCGGTGAGCGCGCGCACGTGACGCCCAAGACCCAGGAGCCCAAATCGATGACCCTCGAAATTCGCATCAGCGCAGTCCTGCGCGGGCTGACGGGCGTGCTGTGCGCGCTCGGCCTCGTGCTTGCATCCGCCCCGGCCGCGTTCGCCTCCACGACGCCGGTCGTCAAGAGCGTCACGCCCGCGGAAGGCAGCGTGAAGGGGGGAACGAAGGTCACGATCAGCGGGGAATCCTTCGAAACGACCACCGGCGGCACGGAGGTGTTCTTCGGCGGCAAATCCGGCTCGGGAGGGGTGGCCGCCACGAAAGTCAACGTGGTCGACGGAACGACGATCGAAGCGGAAACGCCCGCGCATGCCGAAGGGCCGGTGGAAGTCTGCGTCCTGCAGAGCCTGACCTTCGAAGGCTGCAAGCCCGCCGTGTTCAAGTACCAGCCGGAACCGGTCGTGACCAGCGTGAGCCCCGCGGAAGGGCCTGAAAAGGGCGGCATCGGAGTCGTCGTCCACGGTGAACACCTCGAAGGCGCGACCGTCGTGAAGTTCGGCGAAGTGGCGGGGACCGCTCTGGTACCTGGTCCGAATCCGAGCGAAGAGCTCGGCGTCATAACGCCGGCACATCCCAAAGGCCTGGTCAGCGTGTGCGTCACCACGCCGGGCGGGACCAGGTGCGCTGACGTCTTCACCTACCGCAGCGCCCCCACGGTCACCGGCATCACGCCTGACGAAGGTCCGGTCGAAGGCGGCACCGAAGTCACGCTGACCGGGACCGAATTCGAAGCCGGGAACACCACGGTCAAGTTTGTCGGCGCGAAATCGACGACCGGGCTGTCTGGTGCCAGGGTCCACGTGGAAAGCTCGACGACGCTGAAACTCACAACGCCGGGGGAAGTGGCGGGCGCCGCCACGGTATCCGTGACCACCGGTCAGGGCGAAAGCACGAGCTCGGCGACCTTCACGTTCCGTGAAGCTCCGACGGTGAGCGCGATCTCGCCCGTCGAAGGTTCCGTCAAGGGCGGCACGAGCGTCACGATCACCGGTACGCATTTCGTAGGCACGCCGCTCAAGGTCAAGTTCGGCGGCGAAGAAGCCGCCTCGGTCGTCGTCGAATCCGAAACCCAGATCACGGCGGTCACCGCGCCCACTTTCAAGGAAGCGGTCGCGAAAGTACACGTCTTCGTTGAAGAGCCCGGCGGCTCGGCGCAATCCACAGCGGAATTCAGCTTCCGTGCTGCTCCGACGATCACCGAAATCATTCCGGCGGAAGGCCCCGTAACCGGTGGGACGAAAGTGGTGATCAAGGGCACGGACCTCGGCGGCGAAACCGAATCGGATCCGAGGGTCGAATTCGAAGAAGGCAAGACGGCGTCTGTCACCTACATA
The DNA here is from genome assembly GCA_027314825.1 of Solirubrobacterales bacterium. Taxonomy (GTDB): domain Bacteria; phylum Actinomycetota; class Thermoleophilia; order Solirubrobacterales; family Solirubrobacteraceae; genus Palsa-744. The sequence goes on along the minus strand of DAHVAB010000109.1, from coordinate 3,603 downwards.
AGCGAAACCGAAATCGAAGCCACCGCGCCCCCGATCGGCTTCCCCGCAGCAGTGCCGGTCATCGTCAGCACGGTCGGCGGGACCGCGCAATCGACTGCGGACTTCAGCTACCGGGGGGCTCCCGGGATCAGCGCGATCACCCCAGCCGAAGGGCCAGCGACAGGCGGCACGAAAGTGCTGATCACGGGCGCTAACCTCGGCGGCGAAACCGGCACCGCTCCGAAAGTCGAATTCGGTGCGGGCCACCCGGCCTCCGGTGTGACGTTGAAGAGCGAAACCGAACTGGAAGCGACGACGGCCGCGGCAGCCGGCGCTGAAAAAGTGCACGTCATCGTCACGACGGTCGGCGGGAAAGCCGAATCGGGCGAAGAATTCAGCTTCCGGGCGGCTCCCACGATCACCGAAATCTCACCGACCGAAGGTCCGGCGAAGGGCGGGACCACGGTCATCATCAAAGGCAGCGATCTCGGTGGCGAAATCGCCGTCAAGCCAATAGTCGAATTCGGCGCCGGCAGCGTGGCCGCCAGCGTCACCTACAAGAGCGAAACGGAAATCGAAGCCACGACGGCACCGACGCTCGGGGGCCGCGCCGAATCAGTGCACGTGGTGGTGCGAGCTCCCTTCGGCGAAGCGGACTCCGCGCAGCCGTTCGCCTTTCGTGGCGCGCCGACGGTGAGCTCTGTCTCGCCCGTCGAAGGCTCCACGGCCGGCGGCACCGAAGTGGCCATCACCGGAACGGAATTCGAAGCGGGCGCGAGCGTCTACTTCGGCGAAGCCGGGGAACCGGCCGAAGCAGCCACCGGTGTCAGCGTCCTCTCCTCGACCGGGATCGCGGCGCGTGCTCCGGCGCACGCGACGGGCGCGGTGAAGGTGTGCGTGAAGACGCGCCAGGCGATGGGATGTACCGCGACCACGGTGTTCACCTACAAGGTGCCGGTGACGCTGACGGTCGCCGGCTATGGGCATGGCGCGGTGTACTCCGCCGTCATCCAGAAAGGCGGGCCGCAACCGACGACGATCGAGGAATGCGAAGAGCTCAGCCTCGAACGCTGCGGTGCTGAACTCCTTGAAGGAGACAAGGTGTACCTGTACGCGGTGACCGAATCCGGGTGGGACTTCGCCGGCTGGGGCTATGCGGGGGGCGATAAATGCACCAGGGTTCCGCTCAACGAAGTTCCGGTTATCCCGATCCCGACGCCGACCTCCGCGTGCGTGATCACACTGAGCGCCAACAGCGAAGTCAACGCCGCTTTCGTTCAAAAAGGCGAAAAGGGCGAAACCGGGTCGACCGGCGCCACGGGTCCGACAGGCTCGACCGGCGAAACGGGTGCGACCGGCTCCACCGGGCCGGAAGGTGCGAAGGGTGCCACCGGGTCCGAAGGTGCCAAGGGTGCCACCGGGTCCGAAGGTGCCAAGGGTGCCACCGGGTCCGAAGGTGCGAAGGGCGCCACCGGCGCTCAGGGCGCGACAGGCCTCACCGGCGCCGAAGGCAAGCAGGGCAAGACCGGCGCAGCCGGCGCCAACGGCTCTCAGGGGATCACGGGTCCCGTCGGACCGACCGGCCTTGCCGGGCCAGTCGGGCTCGCCGGACCGCAAGGCAAGCAGGGGCCTGAAGGCAAGCAGGGCCCGGCCGGCAAGGTCGAGCTCGTCGTCTGCCACATGGTTACGCGAAAGAAGCGCTCCTTCGAGCAGTGCAAGACGAAGCTGGAGTCCGGCACGGTGAAGTTCGTCGTGAACGCCAAGACCGGGCGCCACAACAAGAAGCACGGCAAGGCGCACGGCGGCTCGCACGGTCAGACGACCGTGACGCAGTCGCTCCACGTGACGCTCCGCAGGCACGGCACGGTGTTCGCGGTCGGCACCGCGCTGCGGTCCCACCGAGAGCTGAAGCTGCGGCTGCTCCCGCTGCGAGGCCTGTTGCACGGCCGCTACCGGCTGACGCTGGTCAGCGGCGGGCACGGCCGGAAGCGGCACACGCAGGTCACGGGCATCCGCCTGGGTTGAGAAGTGACGCCCGGACGCTCGCGCCCGGGCGTCGCAATCGGCGAACTGTGCGATCGGCGGGGGCCTCACGGGGCCCCCGCCGCCGTTGTGGCGCGGCTCGCGCAGTCCGCAGGCGTCGCGGCGTCGCGGCGCGCCAGCACGCCGGCGACCCGGTGACTCAGGCGCGCGCCATCGCGGCCGGCGTCCCGGTGGCGATGCGCCCGCCGCGGCTGCCGGAGAAGACGAGCGCATCGTCGATCGGCCCCCGGCGCAGCAGCCGCACGTCCTTGATGTAGTTTTGGTGAAGCCGCCACGGCGCCACGGCACCCTGCCTGGGAAGCTGGTCGATCGAGCGCAGCACGTAGCCGGACTGAAGGTCGATTATCGGATCGGTCGGCAGGGAGGGGTCGGGCGCCCGCGGCGTGCAGACGCTCGCGCCGCGCGCGTCCATCTCGCGGAGCACGCGGCAGACGTATTCGGCCACCAGGTCGGCCTTCAGCGTCCAGGAGGCGTTCGTGTAGCCGAGGGTGAGCGCCATGTTCGGCACGCCGCTGAGCATCATTCCCTTGTAGGCGACCGTCTCCGGCGCGTTCACGGGCCGGCCGTCGACCGACAGCTCGATGCCGCCGAGGAAGAGCAGGTTCAGGCCGGTCGCGGTCACGACCAGGTCGGCGTCCAGGTGCTCACCGCCGCTCAAACGGATGCCGCTCTCGGTGAACGTGTCGATCGCACCGGTCGCGATCGAGGCGCCGCCTCCCTTGATCGCCTTGAAGAGGTCGCCGTCCGGCACCAGGCAGAGCCGCTGGTCCCACGGCTTGTAGGTCGGGTTGAAGTGCGTGTCGACGTCGTAGCCCTCCGGCAGCTGCCGGACCGCCATGCCTCGCAGCAGCCGTCTCATCGTCTGCGGCGCGCGGCGGGAGAGCTGGAAGCTCGCCATGCTCAGCAGCACGTTCTTCCAGCGCGAGAGCGCGTAGGCGGCGGTCATCGGCAGGTTGCGGCGCAGGTAGTCGGCGATCGCGTCGCGTCCCGGGACGGAGATGACGTCGGTGGGGGATCTCTGCAGCATCGTTACGTGCGCCGCCTTCTCGGAGAGCGCCGGCACGAGCGTGACCGCGGTGGCCCCCGATCCGATCACGACGACCCGCGAGCCCGTCCAGTCGAGATCCTCGGGCCAACTCTGCGGATGCACGACCCGCCCGCCGAAGCGCTCGATCCCCGGCAGCGGCGGGGAGTAGCCCTCCTCGTAGCGGTAGTAGCCCGTGCAGGCGTAGAGGAAGTCGCAGGTCAGCGTCACCGGCTCTTCCGTGTCGGTGCGCTGCGCGTGCACCGTCCAGCGCTGGCTCTCGCTGTGCCACTCCGCGCTCGTGACCCTGTGGCGGCGGCGGATCGCGTCGGCGACCCCATGCTGCTGCGCCGTGCGCCTGATGTAGGAGAGGATCGAGGAGCCGTCTGCGATCGCCTTCGGATCGCGCCACGGCTCGAAGCGGTAGCCGAGCGTGAACATGTCCGAGTCGGAGCGGATGCCCGGGTAGCGGAACAGGTCCCATGTGCCGCCGATCGCCCCTCGGGCCTCGAGGACGGCGTAGGAGGCCCAGGGACAGCGCTCGTGGAGGTAGTGGC
>DAHVAB010000108.1 GCA_027314825.1 Solirubrobacterales bacterium | reverse complement strand
GGGGCGGGCGGTGCGGGCGACCGCGGCGGGGCGGGCGGTGCGGGCGGGCCGGGTGGCGCCGGCGGGCCGGGTGGCGCCGGCGGCCCGCTGATCGGCTTCGCGGCGAGCCGCGCCCACCACTCCGATGTGGGCGGCGCCACGCCCGGCTCGATGCCCGCGCACAGCCGCAGCCTCGCCGAGGAGGGCGTGGTGATCTCGCCGCAGCCCCTGAGCGCCGCGGCGATCGAGCGGATCATCGCGCCGATGCGCAACCCGCGGGAGCGCAGGGCCGACCTTCGCGCCCAGCTGGCTGCCAACCGGGTCGGCGCGCTGCGCCTGGAGGAGCTTGCGCGGCAGATCGGCATACAGCGGCTGGCGCAGGCCGGCGCGGCGGTGCTCGACTACGCGGAGCGGCGAATGCGGGCCTGCATCGCGGCGCTTGCAGACGGCACGCTGCACGCCAGCGACGTGCTGGAGGCGGCGGAGGGCGATCTCCACCTGAGGCTCTGCGCGGAGGTCCGCGGAGATCGTCTGCGCCTGGACTTCACCGGCAGCGCCGCCCAGCACGATGGCAACCTCAACTGCCCGCTCGCGGTCACGCGCTCCGCCTGCATGTTCGCCGTGCGCGTGCTCACCGACCCGGACATCCCACCCTCCACCGGCGCGCTGCGGCCGATCGAGATCGTGGCGCAGCCAGGCTGCCTGCTGAACGCCCTCCCGGGCGCCGCGGTCGCGGCCGGCAACGTGGAGACCTCCTCCAGGGTGGCCGACCTGGTGCTGGCCGCGTTCGGCCGCGCGCTCGGGCAGGGCACGATGAACAATCTCACCCTCGGCAACGAGCATTTCACTTACTACGAGACGATCGGCGGCGGGCAGGGCGCCTGCCCGGAGGCGGACGGCCCGAGCGGCGTGCACGTCGCGATGAGCAACACCTTGAACACGCCGGTCGAGGCGCTGGAGCGTGAGCTGCCGCTGCGGGTGAGACGCTACGCGCTGCGCCGCGGCTCGGGCGGCGCGGGCCGATATCGCGGAGGCGACGGCGTCCTGCGCGAGATCGAGGCTCTGCAGGAGATGTCCTTCTCGCTGATCACCGAGCGCCGCCGCCACCGGCCGCCCGGCGCCGGCGGAGGCGAGCCGGGCGCGCCCGGGCGCAACGTGCTGATCGCGGGCGGGGCGATCGAAGAGCGTGGACTCGAAAGCGAGAGAGCCGGCTCCGCGAGGTCCGACCGGCGGCCACCGATCGAGACGCCCGGCGGCGGCGAGCAGGAGCGTGAGCTTGCGAGCAAGGCGTCCGGTACGCTCTCAGCAGGCCAGCGACTGCGGATAGAGACGCCCGGCGGCGGCGGGATGGGGACGCCGACGCCCCGCGACAGCTGAGCGCACACCGGTCAAGAGGGCGTCAAAAACCCGCGATTTGCAGGCGATTTGGGATTTTCGCCTGGATTTCGTATCTTTAAGGGCGCTGCGGCTCCAGAACACCCTCGGGCCGCGGGTCGTGTTGTCTGCAAACGATCGATAGAGCTTCACCATGCCAATTGCTCTGAAGGAATGGGCGGTCACCGTCCGAGCACTAGCCGAAGGCGAGCAGCTGATCACCCTGCGCAAGGGTGGCATCCGTGAACCGGAAAAGCACTTCCGGCTCGAGCACGAGCGCTTCTTCCTCTACCCCACGTTCGACCATCAGTGCAACGACCTCGTTCGCGAGTCGCACCGTCCCGAGCTGCGCCGCGCCCTGGAGGAAGGGGTTTGGGGCGACGGAGAGCCGTCGGTCGAGGACTTCTCCTCGCCGGGCGGCGTGCCGCAGCCGGACAGGGTCAGGATCCGGGCTTGGGCGGAGGTGGCGGGCCACTTCACGATCACCGACCCTCGGTGCGTGGAGGCGCTCGCGCCGTTCTACGTCTGGACGACCGACTACGCCGAGAAGCGGCTGGCCTGGAAGCGGCGTCACCCGCTGCACGTGCTGCTCCTGCGCACCTACCGGATCCCGCGTCCGGTGACGGTCAAGATCCGCGACGAGTACCTCGGCTGCCGCTCCTGGATGGAGCTGCAGCGCGACCTGCCCTTCGAGGGCACGCCGGTCCTCTCCGACGAGGAGTTCGACCGTGCCTCCGAGGAGATCGAAGCGATCACGCGGGCCGCGGGCCAGCCGGTACTCGTCTAGCCTCCCCGTACCGGCACCCGCAGCACCGCTCCGCGGGCCGCCGGGCGCGGCCGGTGGTCCTCAGCCGGCGTCCCTGCCCGGTGCCCGCAGCAGCGCTTCGCGGGCCGCCTGCAGGGCTGCGGCCGGCACGTATACGTCGCTGTGCCCGAACGGCAGGAAGCTGCTGCTGGCCGTGCGCAGCATGCTGGGGATCCCCTCCTCCAGCAGCAGACCCTGAATCAGCTCCGCCTCAGCCTGGTTGCGCGCGCCGAGCACCTTCACCGGCTCGCCCTCGGCATAGCGAGGATCGACCTTGCGCGCCGCGCGGCGCCGCGCGCTTGCCGCCCTCTCCAGCGCCGGAGCCCGCTCATGCACCAACGGCAGGGCGCACTCCTCGCAGAAGCGCTCGGTGAGCGGACGTACCGCGCCGCATCCGGGGCATCTCAGACCGCCGTCGCGCATCCCTTCGGCCACGGTCAGATCGCCTCGGCCGCCACCTCTTCGACGCTCGGCCCATCGATCAGATACGACCGGACGAGCGGCCGTTCGCTGTCGGCTACGCCGACTATGATCCACTCCACTCCCGGCCAGCCGGCAGCGAAGTTGATGTCCGTCTGCGAGGGATAGGGGTCGCTGCGCGTATGAGAGTGATAGATCGCTCCCAGCTGCAGGCCCTGCTCCTCTATCCGCTCGATCAGGCGCAGCACCTCCAGGCCGTCGATCTCGAAGCGCAGCGGGCTAGCCGCCGCATTCCCCGCCGGATAGACCCGCTCGGCCCGGGGAGGCTCGCCGGGGCTGACCGCGACCACGCCGCAGCACTCGTTGGGTGCGTCCGCACGGGCGTGGGCGACCATCTGATCGAGCAGCTTGCCTGGAATCAGCATTGCGGCGAGCGGTCTTGCGCCTACCACCAGACGGTGGCGTCAAGGTCCTCGATCTCCTCCAGCGGGCGCGTGTAGATCCCGCTTGACAGGTACTTCCAGCCATCGTCGGCCACGACGAATACCACGTTGCCCTCATCGAGCTCGCTCGCGATACGGACCGCGACGCGCGCGATCGCGCCGCTGGACACGCCGGCGAAGATGCCCTCCTCGTGCAGAAGCTTCCTCGTCCACAGGATCGCGTCGCGGTTGGTCACGAAGATCTTGCGGTCCAGCAGCGACAGGTCGATGATCGGCGGGATGAACCCATCGTCCAGCGAGCGCAGCCCCTGCACCGGCTCGCCCTGCATCGGCTCCGCCGCCACGATCTTCACGCCGTCGCCGAAGGTCTCCTTCAGGCGCCGGCCGTTGCCCATCAGCGTCCCGCCGGTGCCCAGTCCGGCCACGAACGCGGAGACCTCGTCGAGCTCCTCCAGTATCTCCAGGGCGGTCCCGTTGTAGTGCGCGTTCGGGTTCGCTTCGTTGCCGTACTGGTAGGGCATGTAGTAGGAGGACCCGTCCGGGCCGGCGCTCATCTGCAGCGCCAGCTCCACCGCGCCATTGGACCCCTTCGATCCCTCCGAGTAGACGATCTGAGCGCCGAACATCTCCAGCAGGCGCGTGCGCTCCGGGGTCACGTTCTCAGGCATCACCACCTTCAGCGGATAGCCCTTGCGCGCGCAGATCATCGCCAAGGAGATCCCCGTGTTCCCCGATGTCGGCTCCAAGATCGTCTGGCCCTCGCCGATCGCGCCCTTCTCCTCGGCGTCCTCGATCAGGGCCCTGGCCACCCGGTCCTTCACCGACCCGGTCGGGTTGCGCGACTCCAGCTTCGCCCAGATCCTGACCGACGGCTTCGGGGAGAGCCGCTGCAGCTCGACCAGCGGCGTATTGCCGATCGACTCCACCACGTCTGCGTACCGGCCGCCGGTCGGCTTGTTGCGGAGGCCATCGAGCGCCATTACTTCACGGAATATAGCGGGGCGCAGCCGCGGCGAGAAGCACCCCGGATCACAATAGGATTGGCTGGCGAGGCTCAGGCATCCGTGCCGGGCGCCCCACAACGAGGAGGGATCGGAAATGCGGCCATCCAAGCAGGGCTTCGACTACGACTGGCTGGTGATCGGCTCGGGCTTCGGCGGCAGCGTCTCCGCGCTGCGCCTCGCCGAGAAGGGCTACCGGGTCGGCGTGCTGGAGTGCGGCCGGCGCTTCGCCGATCACGAGCTGCCGAAGTCCACCGGCGACTTCAGGCGCTACTTCTGGCGGCCCTTCCTCGGCATGAAGGGCATCTTCCGCATATCCACCTTCAAGGACGTGGCGGTCGTCTCCGGCTGCGGCGTCGGCGGCGGCAGCCTCGGCTACGCGAACACCCTGTACGTCCCGCCGCGCGCCTTCTTCGAGGACCCACAGTGGGCCGGCATCGAGGAGTGGGAGGCCGCGCTCGCCCCCCACTACGAGCAGGCCCAGCGGATGCTCGGCGTGACGATGAACCCCCACGACGATCCGGCCGACCAGATGCTCAGGGAGCTCGGCGAGGAGATGGGCGTCAGCGACACCTACAAAAAGACCCCTGTCGGCGTCTACTTCGGGGAGCCCGGCATCACCGTCGCCGACCCCTTCTTCGACGGCGAGGGTCCAGAGCGCACCGGCTGCGTCCTCTGCGGACGCTGCATGGTCGGCTGCCCGCACAACGCCAAGAACACGCTGGTCAAGAACTACCTCTACCTGGCTGAGAAGAGGGGCGTGAGCGTCACCCCGGAACGCACCGTGATCGACGTGCGGCCGCTCGACGGCGGCGACGGCAACGAGGGCTACGAGGTCGAAAGCGTGCGCTCCGGCGCCTGGCTGCGCAAGGAGCGCCGCGTGCAGCGCGCGCGGAACGTCGTCATCTCGGCCGGCCCGCTCGGCACCAACAGGCTGCTGCAGCGCTGCCGGACCGGAGGCTCGCTGCCGCGCATCTCCGCACGGCTCGGCGAGCTCGTGCGCACCAACAGCGAGGCGATCCTCGCCGTCACGGTGCCCGAGGATCACCGCGAGGACCTGATCAGGCGGGTGGCCATCACGTCCAGCATCTACCCGGATCCCCATACCCACATCGAGACGGTCACCTACGGCAACAACGGAAACTCGATGCGCCGCCTCTACACGCTGCTGACCGGCGACGGCACGCGCCTCACCCGCCCGCTGAGGCTGGTGGGGCAGATCCTTGCCCATCCGCGCCGCTTCGGGCGCCTTCTGACCGCGAAGAACTGGTCGCGCCGCACGATCATCATCCTCGTGATGCAGACGCTCGACAACGCGATGGCGCTGCGTCCCCGGCGCGGGCCCTTCAAGACATTCTGGCTGCAGACCGAGCAGGACCCCGAGCGTCCGAACCCGACCTTCATCCCGGTCGCCAACGAGGCGGCCGAATGGTTCGCGCAGCGCACCGGCGGGATCGCGCAGAGCTCGGTGATGGAGTCGCTGCTGAACATCCCGACCACCGCCCACATCCTGGGCGGCGCCGTGATCGGCTCCGATCCCTCCCGCGGAGTGGTCGACGGCCGCCAGCACGTCTTCGGCTACGAGAAACTGATGGTCTGCGACGGCTCCGTCATCCCCGCCAACGTCGGCGTCAACCCGAGCTTGACGATCACCGCTCTGGCCGAGCGGGCGATGAGCTTCGTGCCGGCGGCCGGCGAGCCTGAAGCCACTGGACGTTCGCTGGGCAAGTCAGGCAAGGACGCAGCGAGCGTGGCGTGCGAATAGCACGCGAGCGAGCGAGGACGCCGCATGACGCCGCTCAGCGGACGTCTAGCGTCCCCCGGCCATAGCGGGCAATATCACGAGCGTGTCCGAGTCGCCCACCGCCGTCTGCAGACCCTCCAGCACGCGGACGTCCTCGTCGTTCAGATACACGTTGACGTAGCGGTTGAGCTCGCCCTCGCCGGCGAAGAGCTGGGACTCGGTCGCCGGATGATTGGCCACCAGGTCTCTGAGCACCTCGCCCACATTGGCGCCCGCGGCGCTCACTTCCTTTTCGCCTCCGACGGAGGCACGCAGCACTGGGGGGATCTTGATCGTCGCCATCTGTCCTCTTGGGTTTGGTCGTGGGGGGACGCGAGCAGGCTACCCGGCGGCAGCGCAAAATGCCTCGTAATCCGGAAAGACGCCCATCTCGTCATCTGTGATCTCGGATGGCTCGCGCGAGCAGATCGGGCACTCCGGGTCGCGCCTGACCTTCACCTCGGTGAGCGTCGCGGCGAGGGCGTCATAGAGCAGCAGCCGACCGATCGCGGGATCGCCGACGCCGACGATCAGCTTCACCACCTCGGTCGCCTGCAACAGGCCCATCGTGCCGGGCAGCACGCCGAGCACGCCGTTGGCCCCACAGGAGGGCGCCATCTCGGCCGGCGGCGGCTCCCGGAAGAGGCAGCGGTAGCAGGGGCCCTCATACGGCTTGAAGACCGAGAGCTGCCCGTCGAAGCCGAGGATCGACGCCGACACCACGGGGATGCGCAGGCGCACGGTCGCATCGTTGAGCAGGTAGCGGGTCGGAAAGTTGTCGACCCCGTCGACGATCACGTCATACCCCTCGATGATCTCCATGATGTTGCTCGCATCGAGGCGGACCTGGTGCTTGACCACGTTCACGTCCGGGTTGAGCGCGTTGATCGAGGCCTCCGCGGAATCCACCTTCGGCATTCCGATCCGCTCGCCGTTATGTATCACCTGGCGCTGGAGGTTGGACAGGTCGACCTCGTCGTCGTCGACGATCCCGAGCGTGCCCACTCCGGCCGCGGCCAGATACAGCGCGGTCGGCGAGCCGAGGCCGCCGGCTCCGAGCAGCAGCACCTTCGCGTCGAGCAGCTTCTGCTGACCCTCGGCGCCGATCTCCGGTATGAGCAGGTGCCGGGAGTAGCGCTCCCGCTGCTCGGCGGTCAACGCCCTGGGCACGACCACGTCGTAGCCGCGATCCTTCCAGAGCGTGATCCCGCCCGTCATCGAGCGCACGTTTGCGTACCCGAGCTCCTTGAGCATCGTGCGGGCGCCGTAGGCGGAGCGGATGCCGGAGGCGCAGTAGAGGATCACGTTCGCCGAGCGGTCGGGCACGGTCGCCTCGATCCGCGACTCCAGATAGGCCCTCGGGACGTGCTTGGCGCCGGGCAGATGCCCTGTGGCCAGCTCCTCCGTCTCGCGCACATCGACCACCACCACGCCCTCGTCCAGCAGCTCCAGGACCTCGGCGGGGTCGACCTCCTCGATTTCGCTCTTGACCTTTTGCAGCAGCTCTGCTCCAGAGGCGCTCATCTCAAAACTCCTAAACCACGGTCGGGATTCATGGCTTCACGAAGTATAGCGTGGCCGCCGCGAGTCCTTGAAGGGGGCGGCGGCGAACGGCAGGCCCATCTGTAGCAGTATTCCCCAGGTGCGAGCGCCCATCGACACGATCCCCGCCCCCGAGTTCCTGCCGCGCCTGCGGTGGCTGAACATCGACGGCCGGCGGCTGCGGATGAGCGCGCTGCGCGGACGCCCGGTGCTGATCGAGTTCTTCGACTTCTGCAGGCCCAACTCGATCAGGACCCTCCCCTACACGAAGGCGTGGCACGAGCGCTACGGCTCGCACGAGGCCGGCCTGCAGGTGATCGGCATCGCCGAGGACAGCGTCGGGCACGTGCGCGCGTTCCTGGCGCGGATGCCACTGGACTACCCGGTGCTGCTGGCCGGCACTGCACATCCC
>DAHVAB010000107.1 GCA_027314825.1 Solirubrobacterales bacterium | reverse complement strand
CGGCCGGGCGGGCGCATGCGCCCGCCCGCGGGTCGGCGCATGCGCCGACCCGTTCCAAATATGTGTGGTTCTACAGCTTCTTCACCTGGTCGAACCCGACCTCCACCGGCGTCTCGCGGCCGAAGATCGAGACGAGCACACGCAGCTTCGCCGCGTCGTCGTTGATCTCCGCGATCTCGCCGGAGAAGTCTGAGAGGGGGCCGGAGATGACCTTGACCGTCTCCCCGATCGCGAACTGCGCGCGGGTGCGGGGCGCGGCCGCGACCTCCTTGTGCAGCAGCCGGTCGACCTCGCCCTGCGTCAACGGCACCGGCTCGTTGGAGGAGCCGACGAAGCCGGTCACGCCCGGCGTGCCCTTCACGACGCCCCAGGAGTCCTCGTTCAAGTCCATGTTCACCAGCACGTAGCCGGGCATCGTCCGCTTCTCGACGGTGACCTTCTGGCTGTCCTTCATCTCCGAGACCGATTCGGTCGGCACCACGACCTGGCGCACGTTGCGCTGCTGGCCGAGCGAGACGACCCGGTGCTCGAGGTTCTGCTTGACCTTGTTCTCGTGACCGGAGTAGGTGTTGACGACGTACCAACGAAACATTCAGTGGCTTTCTGGCTTGCGTTGATTTACGGGACGAGCGGCGCGGTGAGCGGCGCTACAAGATGAAGTTCACGATCTTCGTCGCGACGAAGTCCGCGACCCCCAGGTAGATGCCGGCGATCGCGACGAAGCCGAGCACCACAGCGGTGGCCTGGGAGACCTCGCGGCGGTCCGGCCACTGGACGCGCTGCAGCTCCGCCCAACTGGCACGCAGGAACGCGACCGCCTTGCCGAGGATCGAGCGGCGGGGCGCCGGATGGGCGCGCGGGGCCGGACGGCCGAAGGCGGCTTCGCCGCTGCCGCCGCCAGTACCCCCACCACCACCGGAGCCGTTTCCGGAGCCGCCGTCGCCGTCGCCGGCGCGGCTCGATCCCCCGCGGCCGCCGCCGGCCGGTTGGCCGGCACGCTCGCCGAGCTCGCGGTCGGCCTGCTCGGTCGCCCTGGCGGCGCCGGCACGGCGGGACTCGCGCTCCTCGCGCTCCTCGCCCTCCTCGTCCTGCTGCTCGGCCGGCATCGGCACGCCGCCCGCGCCCCGGATGAGGGCCGCGTCGAACTCGTCGACATCGCCGGAGGCATGGTCGAGCGCGCCCGGCACGTCGGAGCGCACCAGATCGTGGCCGGAGTCGCCGTCGGTCCTGCGATCTCTGCGGCGGTTTGCACGTTGCCTTCGGTCACGGGTCACGGCAGCGCTCCGGAGCTAGCGAGTCTCCCGGTGGCTCGTATGCTTGCGGCACCAGCGGCAGTACTTGCGCAGGGCGATCCGGTCCGGGTTGTTGCGCTTGCTCTTGTTCGTCTGGTAGTTGCGGCGCTTGCACTCCTCGCATGCGAGAGTGACAGCGATTCGAACGTCTCCGCGTGCCATGGCTGGTGATCCCTGCGTTGTGGTGGTGGCCTGGGCGAAAGAAAAACCCCGCCCAGACGCGAGGTTCACCGCAGTCTAGCGCGCTCTGTGCGTGCGCGCAGGCCCCGGCCGGCCGCCCCTGCGCAGCGACGGCAGCCGCCCGCCCTGGAACATCGCGGCGAGCAGGCTGGTCTGCCGCGAGCCGGCGCCGCGGAGCAGGGGCAGCCCGAGCATCCGCTCCACCGTGCCGAGCAGCGAATAGTGGTCGTATGGGACGCCGACCCTGGCCCCCCGCTTCACCTGCGGACCGATCGCGATCGTCGCCACCCGCCCCCCTGCCGCCTGCCCGCCGCAGCAGCCCAGGTTGCTCGTGCCCTCGTCGAAGGTGATGAAGATCGCCCCGTGCGGGCCGATCTCCCGGGTGAGCGCCGGCAGGACGCTCTGCAGGAACCGGTCGGCGGGAGCGAGGTCGCAGTTGTGGGCGTCGTCGCAGAGGTTCGGAGTGATCCACACGAACGTGGGCAGGCTGCCGGTGCGCAGCGCGGCGCCGAGGCGGCCGTACGGCACGATCTTGGCGCAGCGCGCGGCGTTGCCGGCGACATCGTCGTAATACATGAACGGGTCGTGCTTCTTCGCATACCCGCCGGCGGCCGCTTCGGCTCCCCGGTAGCAGGGGTGCGGCATGCCCTCCATGTATGCCCGCCAGGAGATGTGCGCCGCTTCCAGCTGATCGACGATGTTGCTCTGCGATACAGAGCAGCTCGTGCAGTCGGTTCCAATCCCGAACGTGGAGCCGCCGGTGAGGGCCAGGTAGTTGGGCAGCGAGGGGTGAGTGACCCCGTAATACCCGGTGGCGAGCGCATAGCGGTGGGCCAGCCGGTTCAGGTAGGGCGCTTCGGGATTGCCGATCACTTCGCCGATCTCACGGTTCTCCAGCACGATGACCGCCACGTGGGAGCCGTTGGCGGCCGGCAGCCGCGCCGGCAGCGAGAGCGGGCGGCCGGGGGCCGCCGAGCCGCAGCCGGCCAGCAGGATCGCGAGCGCGAGCGCGGCCGCAAGCGTCGCCCGGCGGCGTGCCGCCCCGCCGCGGAGGGCGGCCCCCGAGCGGGCGTGCGCGAGCCGTACCGGGGCGAGCGGCAGGCGGGGAGGGCGCGATGGCTGGCTCGCGGCGCTCACTGGTAGGCGGCCACCACCGCGACGATCACATAGAGCGCGATCAGCGCCCAGCCCTCGAACGCGCTCGCCTCGCCGTCGCCGGAGACCTGCCAGACGACGATGCTCATCAGCGCGAGCGCTCCTATGTACACGGGCGCGAGCGCGAAGGTCAGCTGCGCGGCGAGCGCGAGCGAGACGATCACGAGGACCGGATAGAGGAAGCCGGCGATCTGGGCTACTGAGCTCTTCACCACCGAGATGGCGAGATCGTAGCTGCCGCGCGCGGCCAGCACGACGCTCGCCGCATGCTCGACCGCGTTGCCGGCGATCGCGACGATCACCAGGCCGGCGAACGGCTTGGAGATGTGCAGCACCGTGATGGCCGGGCGCAACGCGGCGACGAACCACTCCGAGACGAAGGCGGAGCCGACGCCGCTCACGATCAGAAGCAGCATCGCGGCCGGCAGCGTGAGGCGGGCGACGCCGTGGGGCGCGGCTGCGCCCGGCTCCCGGCCCGGCGGGCGCTCGCCGTGGGTGCCGTTGCCGCCGCGCAGGTAGGGCAGCAGCCAGGCGGCGTAGACGCCCAGCAGGAGGGCGGCCGCGATCACGGAGATCGTCTGCGTATGCCCGCCGCCCGGCGTGAGGCCGAGCGCGGGGCTCGTGAAGACGATCGCGAAGACCAGCGCCAGCAGCAGGGTGACCGTGTCGTTCGGCAGCCGCTTGGAGAAGCGCATGACGCCGCCGGGCGCGCGGCGGGCGCCGACCACGATCACGATTCCGAGCAGCAGCAGGGCGTTCGCGAGCAGCGATCCGACGATCGCCGTCTGGGCCACCAGCACCTCGCCGGCGTTCAACGCGAAGACGATCACGAACAGCTCCGGCAGGTTGGCGAGGGTCGCCTGCAGCACTCCCGTGACCGCCGCGCCGAGATGGCCTCCGACCTGCTCGGTCGCGAAGGTCACTATCCACGCCAGCCCGATCAGCGCGAGCGTCGCGATCGCGAACCGTGGGACCGGCGCCCACGGTTGCTGGTCGGCGAGCCCCGCCAGCGCGCAGGCCGCCGCCACCGCAACCATCAATGTGCCCTCGAGCCGGGTGATGCGCGCCATCTACACGCAGCGACGATAGAGCGTCGCACCGACGCGGTCTCGGCGCCGGGGCGGGCCGTCTGCCGCGGCGGGCCGTCTCAGTCGGGGCGAGCCCCGTCCGCCGGAACGGGCCGTCGCTCGGGGCGGGCCGTCGGTCCGGTTAGGATGGGCGGGCGTTGCGACTCGCCACATTCATCGCGCCGGGATCGAGCACCGCCACCGCGGGCGAGGTGCGGGGCGAGGAGGTGATCGCATTCGCGGACGAGGATGCGACAGTGCTAGGACGACTCGCCGGCGGCGATCTGACGCCGGCGGACGGGCCCGCCTTCGACCTGGCGGAGGTGAGCCTGCTCGCGCCGATCCCGCAGCCGCGCGCAATCTTCGGAATCGGGTTGAACTATGCCGACCATATCGCCGAGATGGGCGGGCAGCGGCCGGAGCGGCCCGTCATCTTCTTGAAGCTGCCCTCCTCGGCGGCCTCCCCGAGCGCGCGGGTCCGCTGCCCGGCGGCCGTCAGGCGCCTGGACTACGAGGGCGAGCTGGCGGTGGTGATGGGCGCGGCCGGCCAGGTCGCCGGATACGCGGTCGCCGACGACGTGAGTGCGCGGGATCTGCAGAAGCGGGAGCCGCAGTGGGTGAGAGCGAAGGGCGCGGACGGCTTCTGCCCGTACGGGCCGTGGATCACGACAGCGGACGAGGTGGGAGACCCGCATGCGCTCCAGATCAGGACCTGGGTGAACGGGGAGCTGCGCCAGGACTCCTCCACCTCCAATCTGATCTTCAGCGTGCCGGAGCTCGTCGCCTTCATCGGTGAGACCTGCACGCTCGAGCCGGGCGACCTGATCCTGACCGGGACTCCCTCCGGGGTGGGGATGGGCATGACGCCACCCCGGTTCCTCGCCTCCGGCGACGTGGTGAGGATCGAGATCGAGCGGCTCGGGGCGATCGAGCATTCGATCGCCTGAGCGGCGCGGCGCCGCGCAGAGGCGGCCGCACACCGGCCTGCCTAGTGCCGCTCCAGCACCCGGTCGATCATCCCGTACTCGACGGCCTGCTCGGCTGTGAAGAAGCGGTCGCGCTCCATGTCGGCGCGAACTTCCTCCGGCGTGCGGCCCGTGTGCTCGGCATACACGCCATCCAGGCGCTCCCGCAGCGCCAGGATCTCCCGGGCGTGGATCTCGATGTCGGTCGACTGCCCTTCGAAGCCGGCCGATGGCTGGTGGATCAGGATCCGGCTGTTCGGCAGCGCGGCGCGCTTGCCCTTCGTGCCGCCGGCGAGCAGCAGCGAGCCCATCGACATCGCGATCCCGATGCAGGTCGTCTGGATGTCCGGCTTGACGAACCGCATCGTGTCGTAGATCGCGAGGCCCGAGTAGACCGAGCCGCCGGGGGAGTTGATGTAGATCGAGATGTCCTTCTCCGGCGCCTCGGCCTCGAGGTGCAGGAGCTGGGCGACCACGAGGTTTGCGACCTGGTCGTCGATCGGGCTGCCGAGGAAGATGATCCGCTCGTTGAGGAGCCTCGAGTAGATGTCGAATTCGCGCTCGCCGCGGGCGGTGCGCTCTATGACCATCGGGACGAGAGGCATGCGGGCCAGCCTACAGGTTCACGCCGCGCATGCCCTGCTCGTCATAGCGCTCGCCGGCCGGCGCCGGCACGGCCGCCGCGATCTGCTCGACCTCGCTGCCGCTCAGCTCGATCTGCGCGGCAGCGATGTTCTCTTCGAGATAGGAGGTCCGCTTGGTGCCGGGGATCGGCGCGATGTCGGCGCCCCTGCTCAACACCCATGCGAGCGCGAGCTGCCCGGGCGTGACCTCCCGCTGCTCGGCGAGCTCGCGCACCACGGCGGCCAGGCGCGCGTTGCGCTGGAGGTTCTCGCCGGTGAAGCGCGGGCCATATCTGCGAAAGTCGCCCTCGTCGAGCTCGTCGGGGGAGGAGAAGCGGCCGGCTAGGAAGCCGCGCCCGAGCGGCGAGTAGGCGACCAGCCCGATCTGCAGCTCCCGCAGCGTCGACAGGATCTCATCCTCGACGTCCCGGCTCCACAGCGAGTACTCGGTCTGCACCGCCGTGATCCTGTGCACCGCGTGGGCGCGCCTGATCGTGGCAGCGCTCGCCTCGGAGAGGCCGAGGTATCTGATCTTCCCCTCCTGCACGAGCTGCGCCATCGCGCCGACCGTCTCCTCGATCGGGGTGCTCGGGTCGACCCGGTGCTGGTAGTAGATTTCTATGTGATCGACGCCGAGGCGCTGCAGCGACGCATCGCAGGCCTGCCTGACGTACTCCGGGCGCCCGTCGATCGAGCGCCGCGTGGGATCGCCCGGATCCAGCTTGATCCCGAACTTGGTGGCGAGGAAGACCTCATCGCGCCTGCCCTCGATCGCCCTGCCGACGAGCCGCTCGTTGGTGTGCGGGCCGTACATGTCGGAGGTGTCCAGGAAGGTGCATCCCAGATCGAGTGCGCGCCCGATCGTCGCGATCGACTCGGCCTCATCGGCGCTCCCGTAGAACGCGGACATCCCCATGCAGCCGAGCCCCAGCGCGGAGACCTCCGGGCCCTGTGCTCCAAGCGTTCGAGTGTTCATCGTCGTCCTCCTTCGCGGCGGTTTGCGTTCGTGGCGGGCTGCAGTCCCGGCGTATGTCGGTCCAGGCGATGTTATGAGCTCGAGGCCGATGGGCCCGCCACCCGGCCGCGCACCGACATAATGGCCTGTGAAGCCATGTTCCCGATCAACCTGCCGAACCTGCTGACGGTCCTGCGCATCATGCTCGTGCCGGTGCTGGTCGTCGCCCTGCTGGGCAACACGCCCTCCGGCGACATACTCGCCGCCGTCGTCTTCGCGCTCGCCTCGCTCACCGATTTCGTGGACGGGTGGATCGCGCGGGCGCGGGGTTCGGTCACCAACTTCGGCAAGCTGATGGATCCGCTCGCCGACAAGCTGCTCGTGATCGCGGCGCTGATCTCGCTCGTCTCGCTGCACCGGCTGGCGGCCTGGGTGGCGATGGTGATCATCGCCCGCGAGCTCGCCGTCACCGTGCTGCGCCTCGGCGCCACCCAGGTCGGCGTGGTGATGGCGGCCTCCATGCTCGGCAAGGTGAAGACCACGCTGCAGATCGTGGCGATCCTCGCCCTGATCGCGGTCCACGGCAGCCCGCTGTGGCTCTCGCTGCTCGTCTACGCGATGGTGCTCGTCACGGTCGTCTCCGGGCTCGACTTCTTCTTCGGGCTGTGGCGGCGGATCGAGCACGCCAAAGCGGCGGACCGGCTCGACGCCGACGCTCACCGCCGATCCTGAGAGGGCGCGGGTCAGCCGGCGCGGGGGCGCAGGTCAGCCGGCGGGCTCGCCGGCCAGCCACTGCTCCAGCGACGTGCTTCGCGCGAGCGGCATGCCCGTCGCGATCTCCTCGCGGATCTCGCAGAGCAGGCCGTGGCGCTCGGCCAGGACGTTGTGCTGGTGGATCGTCTCCAGGTTCTCCTGGCGAGCCGAGACGAAGCTGCGCCCGTCCAGGCCCGGCAGAGCTGCGACCACCCCGGCGATCATCTCCCGCACGCAGTCCTCCACGAAGCGGGGCCGGCGGTGCGCCTTCTCCACCACGGCCGCCTCGTCGGAGCGCTTCATCAGCTCGTAGATCTCAGAGGAGAACGACTGCTCGACGATCTCCAGCAGGGTGGCCGCCTCGATCTCCGTGTCGGAGTCCTCCCTGAAGCCGATGTGAAGCGTGCCCAGGCCCCGCTGGTTGTGGGTGGCGACGGGGACGCGTTCGAGGATGCGCTCGATCTGCTCGGCGCTGAACCCGTCCTCGGCGAGACGCCGGCGCGCGCGAGCGCCGATCAGCTCCTGCGCGCACGGACAGGCGGTCATGCCTGTGGCGGAGACGCCCACCAGGCGCCGGGTTCCATGCTCGTAGGCGACGGCGCGGCCGTGCAGGGTGTAGATCTCCTGGGTGGCCACGCCGGAGACCGGCGCCGGCTTGTGCTCGGGGTAGCGAGCCTCGATCGTGACCTCGGCGCGCAGCGCCGACTGTCGCTCGCGGACCGTCTCAGCGATCTCGCGCGCGAGCGTCTCGGCCCTGAACCGGCCCTCCCCC
>DAHVAB010000106.1 GCA_027314825.1 Solirubrobacterales bacterium | reverse complement strand
ATTCCGCCGAAGCCGAGCCGGCCTTCGAGCTGGTAGCGCCCGGCGATGGCGCCGCTGCTCACGGGACCCCTCCTGCCGCGGCGCCTGCCGGCGCAGCGGGTTGCTCCTGTCCTTCGGGCAGCGCGCCGGCGGGGGGGCCGGTGGTGCTGGAGGCTTCGGTGCCGCCGGTTTCAGAGGGGGTCACGGGGGCGGTGCTGGTTTCCGACTGGGTGGAGGTGGCGCTCGTCGTCGGTTCGCTGCTGGTCGTGGAGGTTGTTTCGGTCGTGGTGGTCGTGGGGGTGCTGCTGGTCGTGCTGGTCGTGCTGGTGGTGCTGGTCGTGCTGGAGGTGCTCGTGCTGGAGGTGGTGCTCTTCCGCCGTTCGCAGGTGACGAGCGCCCGCGAGCGCAGGTTGGCCACCCCTGCTTCGAGCTTGGCGTGCAGGCCGTGGTCGACGCTCGTCGGCAGCGCCCGGAAGTCCTGCTCCATGCGCGTGATCGCCCGTTCGGTGGCGGCGCACTGCCCGTTTGCTTCCTGGGCGGCTTCGGCGACGGCCTGGAAGTCGCTGCGCAGCGGGATCGCGCTGCGTTCCGGGATCAGCCCGGCCCCCGAGCCGCCGCAGGCGGCGAGAAGGGGCGTCGAGGCGGCGAGCATGGCTGCGAGAGTCGGCTTGGAGCGGATGCGCATGATCATTGACCGTATCCCAAGCGCTCCGCCAGGGAGTGCGGCAGGCGTGCTGCGCGGATCGCCCGTGCGGCCCCGGCCACGTCATAGCTGGTGCGCATGTAGGTGGCGTTCCAGCTCTCGGTGTCGAGCAGCATCCATGCGGCGCGCGGATCTCCGTCGCGCGGCTGGCCGACGCTGCCCGGGTTCAGAAGCCACTCGCCGGAGGCGATCTGAAGCTCGGTGCCGCCGCGGCGCGGCTCGCCGGTGGCGAGCTGGCCGTGCTCGCGGTTGAAGGAGAGCGCGACGTGGGAATGGCCGACGAGGCAGACGCGGTGCTCCTGGGCGTCGAGGCAGAGCTCGGCCAGCAGCGAGGAGAGGACGTACTCCCAGACCGGGTCGCGCGGGCTTGCGTGGTAGAGGCCGGCCGGCTCGCTCAGCGAGAAGCTGGGCAGACCAGCCAGGTAGGTGATGTTGTGATCGTCCATGACATCCTGGGTCCAGCGCGCGGCGATGCTCGCGCCCCGCGAGAACTCCTCCAGGGAGAGCTTGCCGGCGACGGCGAGGTCGTGGTTGCCGGCGAGGCAGACGGTCGCGTGGCGCTGCGCGAGCTCGACGCAGCGGTCGGGATCGGCGCCGTAGCCGACCAGGTCGCCGAGGCACCACATCTCGGCCGCATCAGAGGCGGCGATCGCCTCCAGCACGGCTTCGAAGGCGTGCCGGTTGGCGTGTATGTCCGAGGTGATGGCGACCTTCATCTCGCTTGTGGCGCGGGGTGCAGCGGCAGCGGTCCGTTGCGGCTCGGCGTGAGCGGGCGAGGGCACCGGCGCGGGAGCCGGTGTCGGCGCGGGAGCCGGTGTCGGCGCGGGAGCCGGTGTCGGCGCGGGCGCGAGCATCGGCGCTGGCACGGGCACGAGCATGAGCGAGGGCACCGGCGCCGGCGCGCAACCGGGCGCGCTGTTGGCAGCGGCTACTCCTCGTCCTCGTCCTCGCTGCGCTCGATGCCGCCGTACTCGGGCAGGCTCTTGATGCCCTCGCGGGTCGCCCACTTGGAGTAGTTGTCCTCCATCGCGCCGATCAGCTCGCGCATGAACCGCGGGGAGAGGTTGACCCGGGAGACGACGACGCCCGGAACCTCGTCGGCTTCGACCTCGTGGTCGACGCGGGCGAAGGTGACGGTGAACTCGTAGTCGGAGTGGCTGACGTTCGCGAAGTTGGCGTAGACGCCTCCCATGACATCGGGAGGAAGATGGATGTTTATGTGGCGCTCGGCGCCTGGCTCTTGGTCGTTCACAAGGCTAGTATCGCAAGGCGTGTTTGCGATGGTGGCCAGATGTCCCCGCTGCAACGGGACGGCCGCCGGGGGCGGGCGGCGCGGATGCGGCTGACGGTGGTCGGAGAGGCGAGGCTGAGGGCGCCGTTCGCGGATGATGTGGCCCATTATGAGAAGCTGCTCGGGCGTTACGCGGAGCTCGAGCTGATCACGGTTCGCGACCCGGCGACGGTCGCGCGGCGCCTGCCGCAGGGCGCGCCGGTGGTGCTGCTGGCGGCGCAGGGGCGCCAGCTGGACAGCGTCGCGTTCAGCGGGCTGCTCGAGGAGCGCCGGCGCGAGGGGCGGGGGGTCACGTTCGTGATCGGAGGGCCGTTCGGGCCGCCGCCGCTGGGGCGAGTGCAGGAGCGCCTCTCGCTGGGTCCGATGACCCTGCCTCACCAGCTTGCGTGGGTGGTTCTGCTCGAGCAGATCTACCGGGCACATAAGATCCTGGCCGGCGAGCCGTATCACTACTGAGCTGAGCAGGCCGCCGCCCAACGATGAGAGACCCCGACGATCGCCACACGCCTCTGGATGCGCTGCGCGCCTCGTTGGCTGCCGTCGTGGAGGAGATGGCCGGCGGAGCCGGCGCGGGAGTGACGAGCGGGCGGCGCTCTCTTGTCCTGGAGCGGCCTCCTAAGCCGGAGCTCGGGGACTACGCGAGCAATGTGGCGCTGGCGGTGGCTAAGGCGGCCGGGATGCCGCCGCGCGAGCTGGCCGCCAGGCTGGGGGAGGGGATGAGCGGTCGGCTGGGGGAGGAGCTTGTGCGCTTCGAGGTGGCCGGCCCCGGCTTTCTGAACCTGTTTCTCGCGGATGCGTGGCATCGCCGCGCGCTCGCGGAGGTGCTCGATGCCGGGGAGGGCTTCGGTGGCGGCGGCGTGGGTGATCGTGGTGAGCGGGTGCTGGTCGAGTTCGTGAGCGCCAACCCGACCGGGCCGCTGCATGTGGGCCATGCGCGCAACGCGGCCTACGGCGATTCGCTGGCGCGCCTGCTGGCGTTTCATGGGCACGATGTGGAGCGGGAGTTCTATGTGAACGATGCCGGCTCGCAGGTGCGCAAGCTCGGCGAGTCGATCGGGGCGCTGGCGCGGGGGGAGCAGGTGCCGGCCGATGGGTACCAGGGCGACTACGTTCAGAATCTTCTGGCGAGCCTTACGAACGCCGCCTCGATGGACGCCGCCGAGCTCGGCGGCGCCGCTGTCAACGTGATGATGGGCCAGATCATGCGCTCATTGCAGAGGTTCGGGGTGGCTTTCGACCATGTGGTCTATGAGACGACGCTGCATCAGCCGAGAGAGGATCTGAAGGGCGCGGGCGGTGGGCCGCTGAGCGCGGTCGAGCATGCGCTGGAGCTGCTCGCCCAGCGGGGGCACACCTATGAGAGCGAGGGTGCGCTGTGGTTGAGGAGCACGGAGATGGGCGATGACAAGGACCGGGTGCTCGTGCGGTCCACTGGGGAGCACACCTATTTCGCCTCGGATATCGCGTATCACCAGGCCAAGCGCGAGCGGGGGTTTGAGAGGCAGATCGACGTCTGGGGCGCCGACCATCATGGGTATATGAAGCGGATGCGCGCAGCGTATGTTGCGCTCGGCGGGCAGGCCGATGAGCTGGAGATGGTGATCATGCAGCTCGTGCACCTGCTGCGCGGGGGGCAGCGCGCGCAGATGTCCAAGCGCAGCGGCGAGTTCGTCACCGTGGATGATCTGGTGGAGGAGATCGGCGTCGATGCGGCGAGGTGGTTTCTGCTGTCCAGGTCGCATGAGACGACGATCGACCTCGATCTGGACCTGGCGGTCAGGCAGAGCAGCGAGAACCCCGTGTTCTATGTGCAGTATGCGCACGCCCGGATAGTCTCGATGCTGGAGAAGGCCGGCGCGGGCCGCGTGGAGGCGGCTCTCGCCGAGATCGACGGCGATGGGCCGGACCTGCATCCGGCCGAGCGGGATGTGGTTAAGGCGCTCGTGGCGCTGCCGGAGGAGGTTGGTGAGGCGGCGCAGAGAAGGGCGCCGCACAGGATCGCCGCCTATGCGCTCGATCTGGCTCAGAGGTTCACGGCGTTCTATAGGGATTGCCGGGTCGTCGGGGCGGAGGATCGGCAGGCGGAATCGCTGCGGATCGCGCTGTGCGTTGCGAGCCGGAACGCGCTCGCGCGGTCGCTGTGGATGCTCGGGGTGGGTGCGCCGGAGCAGATGTAGGGGGCGTCAGTCGAAGCGTGCCATGTCGCGCTGCAGGCGCTCGCTGTCGGCCTCGCTGAGCGGGCGGGCACGCGGGGTCGGCTCGGAGTCGCGGCTGGCGCGCCGCCATCGGGGAAGGAGGAAGGCGAGCAGCGCGGCGAGGGCGAGGACGGCGGCGGCGGGAACGATGTAGACGACGACGTTGAAGCCTTTGGTGCTGGGCAGCGCGAGCACGGCCGGGCCGTACTGGGAGACGAGCGCCCGCTTGATCTGGGCTTCGTCGCGGCCCTGGAGGATGAGTTCCTTGATGTATTCGCGCTCGACGGTCGCCTGAGGCGATTTCGCGGTGTTCAATGGGATCCGGCAGGTCACGCACATCACCTGCGGTTCGATCTGCGGCAGCAGGGTTGAGACTGAGCCGGAGCCGCTCGCGATCGCGGCCGTCGCCGGGAGCAGGGCGGCGCCCAGGGCCAGAATCGCGGCGAGCGCCGCCGCGCGCCGGGAGCGGGTCATGCTTCGGCCTCGGCCAGCGCGACCGCCCGCCGGACGAACGAGTTGCCGATGGGCCCCCGTTCGATGTCGACCAGTCGACCCTTTCGGTTGATGAGGAAGCTCTCCGGCAGCTGGTCGGTGCCGAACCCGTCGTGGACGAGTTCGCCGTTCGGGTCGCGAAGGTTCGGGTAGGAAATGTGGTGGTCGCGGATGAAGCGCAGCGAGTCGCTGCTGGTGTCCTGGTAGGTGACGCCGAGAACGGTCCCGCCGTGCCGGGAGAGCTCCCGCTGCGCGCGCTGGATGACGGGCGCCTCGTCCTGGCAGTCGACGCACCATGAGGCCCAGAAGTTCAGAAGGACGACCTTCCCCCGGTAGGAGGCGAGCGTCGTCCTGCCGCCTCCGAACAGCCTGGGGAGCGCCATGTGAGCGTCGGGCGCCACCGGATGGTGCCCTTGCGCGATCGCTTCGTCGAGCGTGCGGTTGGGCGCCTGGTTGGTGACGCCGTAGGCGAGCAGCCCGAGCAGGGCGGCACCCGCGATCGAGACGAGCACGGTGGGAAGAGGAAGTCGCAGCCGCATGGCTCCCGCAAGGGTAGAGCCCGAACCCCCCACCGTGACGCGTAATATCCATCCCAAGCGCGCCCAGCGCGCGCATGCGGCGGTAGCTCAGCTGGTAGAGCACGAGCTTCCCAAGCTCGGGGTCGCGGGTTCGATCCCCGTCCGCCGCTCTCATCGCCTCGCCGCTTCTCTCGATAGGCAAGCGGGATCGGCGCTCTGGGAGCACCGCAAGCTGGTTGCGATGGTAGTGGCCTCATTGGCTGCGTCCCACCACGATCCGACCCCGGCGGGCGAGGAGATTCCGCGGTGTAGAGCCAAGAATCGCCGATGTCGCTGTCCGGCGGGTGGCGGCGATGCTGACGCTCGGGGCGACAGGGGTTGCGACGCGACCGCGCCCCGCACCTGTAGACAGCAGGCGGCCTGGAGCGACGCCACCGCGCGGTAAGCTTCTCGCTGTGGCCGCTCGTCAACACGTCAGCATGGACCTCGATTCCGAGGTCGCCTCGATCCTGCGCGCCCATGCCGCCGAGGCTCACATCAGCGAGGGCGAGATCGTCGACCGCGCGATCCGCGCATACGACCTGCGCTCGCTGATGGCACGCACCCGCGCCCGCAGCGATCTCGACGAAGACGAGGCGATGGCGCTGGCACGCGAAGAGCTGCACGCGGCCCGCGCCGAGCGCGACGCTGCCTGAATGCTGCGCGTCGTCGCCGACGCGAACGTCCTGATCTCCGCTGCGATCTCTCGTTCCCCGCAGGCGCCGTCGGTGCTCACGCTTGACGCTGCGCTCGACCGCGCCAGCTCATCGGACGGCTCGACGCCGAAGTGGCGTGAGCAACTCCAGCGCCGGGGCGACTGAGCGGCTCAGGAATGCCAGGCTCGAACCACGGCCCATGAGCGCCCCAGGTGCCGACTGTTGAGATCGTGCTGCATCCTGGTGAGCGGCCCGGCGATGCGCGGTCAATTAGGATGCCGGTCGTGGGGGCGCGCTAGCGTTGGATGTCTTCGAGCTTCGAAACCGGCTAGTTGAGGACTATCGGCGTTATGCCGAGTCGTTCTTGACGATCAGCGACGAGCGGATCAGGGAGCATGTCGAGCAGGAGCTTGACCAGGGTCTGCTCTGGCCGGAGCCGGCGCTCCAGCTGAACCCCGCTTTCGCGCCGGGCGGATCGATCGACGATCTCGTCAGTCGTGGCGATCTTCACCCTGAGTGCTCGCGGATCTTCCGCGTGGGGAAGGATTCGGGGCCCGATAGCCGAGGCGATGAGCTGCGCCTGTACCGCCACCAGGCTGATGCGATCGCTGCTGCGCGCAGCGGTGGCAACTACGTACTTACGACCGGCACCGGCTCGGGGAAGAGCCTTGCCTACATCGTCCCGATCGTCGATCACGTGTTGCGCGTTCGCGATGCAGAGGGGTCGGCCGCCCGTCCGCGGGTACGGGCGATCGTCGTCTACCCGATGAACGCTCTGGCCAACAGTCAGGAGGAGGAGCTCGCGAAGTTCCTCAAGAACGGCTACCCGTCCGGACGGGAGCCGGTGACGTTCCGCCGCTACACCGGCCAGGAGAGCGAGGAGCAGCGGGAGGAGATCCGCAGCCGTCCACCAGACATCGTGCTCACGAACTACGTGATGCTCGAGTACATACTCACCCGCCCCTACGACGGCCCTCTGATCCGGGCCGCCGAGGGACTCTCGTTCCTCGTGCTCGACGAGCTTCATACCTATCGCGGGCGTCAGGGCTCAGACGTGGCGCTGCTCGTCCGGAGGGTGCGCGATGCCTGCAGGGCCAGCAGCCTGCGCTGCGTTGGCACCTCGGCGACGCTCGCCGGAAGCGGGAGCTTTGCCCAGCAGCGCACCGAGGTCGCGGACGTGGCGCAGCGGCTATTCGGCTCGCCCGTCGATCCTGAGAACGTGATCGGCGAGACGCTCCAGCCCGCGACTGACGACGTCGACCTGCGAGACCCCGTCTTCCAGGCGAGGCTGCGCGAGCGGGTCGCCGCCGGCACTGCGCCCGTCACCTACGAGGAGACGATCGCGGATCCGCTTGCATGCTGGATCGAGCGGACGCTCGGAGTCGAACGCGAAGAGCAGGAGGGCCGCTACAGGCGCTGCACGTCCCGCCCGATGATCGGCCCCAATGGCGCGGCCGCGCGCTTGGCTGCGGTCACTGGCCTCGAAGAGGAGACGTGCGCGCGGGCGCTGCGCGAAGCGTTGCAGGCCGGACGCCAGGCCCGCCGGACCGGCGCCAGGTTCCCCGTCTTCGCCTTCCGCCTGCACCAGTTCTTCAGTGGCGGCGCTGAAGTGTCGGCGTCGCTTCGTCCTGAGCGGGAGCGCTGCATCTCCACGAGTGGCCAGCTCTTCGTGCCCGGCTCGCGGGAGGAGATCCTCCTGCCTTTGGCCTTCTGCAGGGAGTGCGGGCAGGAGTACTTCCCGATCAGGGTTCGTGAGGGCAGCGACGGCCGCCGCGTGGAGGCGCGCGCGATCTCCGACACGAGCCGCATTGAGGGTGAGCAGGTCGGCTACTTCCACTACTCCTCCACTCACCTGTGGCCTGAGCAGACCTCAGACATAGTGGATCGCGTTCCCGAGTACTGGCTGGAGACCGGCGCGGCGTTCCTTCGAGACAGCGCGCGCAAGTGGCTGCCGAGGCCGATG
>DAHVAB010000105.1:285-7814 GCA_027314825.1 Solirubrobacterales bacterium | reverse complement strand
TGCCGGCTGAACCAAGCCTGCAACGAGATCCAAGGGCTTCTCCTCGGGCTCAACCGGGCCGTGTCCATGACCGGCGTGATCCCGGCGGGGACTGGAGGAGTCATCGGACTGGCCCGGCAGCACGCGCAGGCCGCCCTCCAGGCCGCCGGAGCGGTTGGTCTGGCGGTACCAGCCCCGCTCGGGGGAGTGGAAGATCTCGTCGTGCGCCTCCGAGCCGGGCCTTCCCGCCACGTCGAACGCGTCGCCGATCGTCACGCCCTTCACCGCCTGGATCGAGCAGATCGCCATCGCCAGGCGCCCGTCGAGCCGCTCCTCCCAGGAGATGTGCGAGCCGAGCCCGGGCGTGAGCCCGAAGGCGCGCACCTCGAAGACCCCTCCCAGCGACTCGTTGGCCTTGCGCAGCACGTCGATCTCAGCGACCATCGCCTCCTCCGCGGCCTTATCCAGGCAGCGCACCGGCGAGGCATCGACCTCCGCGAAGTCCTCCAGGCCCGGATCGCTCGCCGGCGCCCTCACCGAGGCGATCTGGACCACGTGCGAGCGGACCTGCACCCCCAGCTCGGCCAGGAACGCCCTGCACACGGCGCCGCCCGCCACGCGCGCCGCGGTCTCGCGTGCGGAGGCTCGCTCCAGGATGTCCCTGACATCGGTGAGCCCGTACTTCCAGGTTCCGATCAGATCGGCGTGGCCGGGGCGCGGCAGGTGCACCTCCTCGACCTCCGCGTCCACGGGCCAGGGATTCATCCGCTCCTCCCAGTTGGCGTAATCCCTGTTGGCCACGCTCAGCGCGACCGGCCCGCCGAGCGTGCGCCCGTGCCTGACGCCGCCCATCAGCTGCGCGGTGTCGGTCTCGATCTTCATCCGCCCGCCGCGGCCGTGACCCAGCTGGCGGCGCGCCATATCGGCGTCGATCGCATCCCGCTGCAGCCGCAGGCCGGCCGGCAGGCCCTCCAGGATGCAGGTGAGGCCGGGGCCGTGCGACTCCCCGGCTGTGATCAGGCGCAGCGCCATGGTGGCGCTCAGCTTATCTGTGCCGGGCCTTCGCGCCGCTGCCGCTGGCGCCGCCCCCGCCGCCGGCGAGCGCTTTGGTCAGCCGCGCCGCCCGCTGCCTGATGATGGCCAGGCCCCTGTGCTGCGCTTCGCGCGCCTTCTCCGCGGAGAGCGTGATCGTGCGCGGGGTCATGGCGGTCACGGTCAGCCGGTAGGCGGTCACGCTCCCGTTGGAGGAGAGGTAGCGCAGTTCCTCGGAGCGGTGCAGCCCCACTTCGATGGCCAGGCAGTCTTCCGGGCTCGGCAGGCAGGTGGCGCCGCCGTGCAGGATCGGCGCCCGCAGCAGCAGGAAGATGATGCTCCTGCCGCCCTTGCCCGCCAGGTACGGCGTGATCAGCGGATCGCCGCTGCCGGGCAGCGGCGTGAGGGTCTTGATGTCCTGGAAGCTCTGCGCCCTGCCGACCGGCGCTCCCTTGCCCGAGAGCTCCTGCAGGGTGGCCGAGACCCTGTAGACGGTGACGATCGTGCTCGGTGCGGGGGCCGGCGGCGTCGAGGTGCCGGCCGGCGTCGGCGAGGACCCCGTGGCCGTCGTGCTCGAGCCCGAGCCGGAGGCACCGCTGGACCCGCCGGAGCCGGCGCCCGTGCCGCTGGAGGAGCTTCCCGTGACCGGTGCGCCGCCGCTCGCGATCACGCTGGAGCCGGAGCCCGTGCTGGAGCCGGCGCCCGTGCTCGAAGATCCGCTCGGCGTGCTCGCGACCTGGCTGCCCGGCAGCGGCGTGAACGGGTCCCTCATCCTGCCGGTGTGCTGGAAGGAGGCGCCGGAGGTCGTCTCCGCGAGCGCCGCGTTCGGGTTGGCCGGCGCGCTGCTCACGGCCGGCCCCGGCACCGGCGGCACGGATATCGGAACGGTCGCGATCCGCGGCGCGGCCGCGTTGCTCGACCCGCCGAGCACGCCATAGGCGACCGCCGCCGCCAGCGCCACGCACAGCAGGACCAGCAGAGGCAGCATGCGCCGGCTGGTGAGGTCGGCCTTTATGGATCTCAGCATCTCGCTCACGGTTCCGCCTTCACGATCGCCGGCGCGGTCACGGTGTTGCCGGTGCTCGCCGTGCTGCCGGACGGGGCCGACGCGCTGCTCGCGCCGGAGGGCGCCGAGGGCGTCGCGCCGGCGGTCAGGCCCTGCCCGGCCGGCAGGACGTACGCGGTGGCGGTCACCGTGCCGGTCATCTGACCGCTGCCGGAGCCCTTGGAGGCCGATGCCGCCGAGCCGGATGTGATCGGGCCCGAGGTGCTGGAGCCGCTGCCGTTGCCGGAGAGGCTCAGCCCCTGGATCGTCATCAGCCTTCCGCTGACCCTCACTCCGCCCGACTTCAGGCTGACGGTGAAGCCCTGCAGGTGCTGCATCAGGTGGTAGAGATCGAAGAAGCTGCCCTGGAAGGTGAAGGTGAACGGGAGCGCCTGGAAGCCGGCCGAAGCGCCCGATGCGCCGGCCGTCGCGGCGCTCGGAGCGGCGCCGCCCGCGCTGGAGCCGCCGGCGGTGATCGTCTGGAAGGAGACCTTGGCGCCGCCGGAGGCGTGGTTGACCTCGTAGATCAGCGAGGGCACCTGCTGGTCGGCCGGCACGGCCTGGCCGAGGCTCACGATGCTGGCATACGCGGCGGCGTAGTGGCGCTGGGCGGCCTGGGCTTCGGTCAGCTTCGCTTCGGCGGAGCTCAGCGTGCTCTTCGCCGCTTCCACCTTCGCTTCGAGCTTGGAGGCGCGCGAGCGCTCCGGCGAGACCACCGCGATGTAGCCGGCGGCGAGCACCGCGACGGCGACCAGCACCATCAGGATCATCCGGTCGCGGGCGGTCATGGGGTCCCCCCGGCCGAGGTCGTCCTGGTCGTTGCCGGCGGCGGGCTCGTAGGGGCGGCCGGGGTCGGCAGCCCAACGTATGAGACCTGCATGGAGAAGGTGTCCGGGCAGGCGCCGGCGCCGGAGGAGCCGCTGGAGCCGCTGGGGGAGCCGCCCTTGGAGGAGCTCTGCAGCGTGACTTCGCTGACCCCGTTCATCAGGCGCAGGCGGTCCATGGTGAGCGCCACCTCGTCCTGGCCGGTCGCGCAGCCGGCGAGGCTGAGCTGCGGCACGCTGCCGGGCGGGGTGGCGGAGGTGACCGCGCTCGCCGCCGAGGAGCCGGAGGAGGAGGAGCCGCTGCCGGATGAGCCCGAGGAGGTGGAGGAGGTGGTGGGTGTCGCCGCGGCCGCGCCGATCGTGCCGGTCACCGATGTCAGCTGGACCTGGCTCGGCAGCACGCGGCCGAGTTCGTGCATCGCGTGCGCCCAGTCGAAGCGGGTGCCGGCGAGCTGCTCGACGTCTTTGAGGCGTTCTTCGCGGACGGACAGGAAGCGGGTGTAGGGGGCGAGACGGCTCGCGGCCGCTTCGGCCTGGGAGGCTTCGGCGGAGAGCCGGCTGGCTTCGGCTTCGCGGGAGCCGATGGAGCTGTGGGCGACGCCGTAGAGGACGGCGAGGATGGCGAGCCCCGCGATCGTGGCCAGCACGACGTAGGCGCCGCCGCCGGAGCGACCGCCGCCCATCCGCGCGCCGGAGCGCTGCTCGGCCGGGATCAGGTTGACGGCTCTCATGCCGCCACCTCCTCGACGGCCAGCCCGGCCGCGACCGTGAGCCGCTCGGGCGCCACGCCGCCCGTCTCCTGGCCGCCCGCGAGCGCGACGGTCCTCCGGATCACCGGGGAGCCGAGCTCCGACTCCAGGGCGCCGGCGAAGCCGGGGATCCCGAGCGCGGAGCCGCTCAGCACGACCTTGTCGATCTCGCCGCCGCTCTCCTGGGCGCGGTGGAAGTCCAGGGAGTTGCGGATCTCGCCGGCGATCTCCCTGATCCCCCCGCGCAGGAGCGTCTCGGCCTCATCCGGCTCGTCCGCCCCGGCGTCGAGGTCGACCTCCCAGAGCTCCGAGCGGGCGTCGGCCAGCGGCAGCGATCGGCGCTCGGCCAGTGAGCTGGCCATCGACTCCAGGCCGCCGCCGACCGTGCGGGTGAAGCGGCAGGTGACGCCTTCGGCGATCGCCAGGTTGGTGAGCCCGCCGACGTTGAGGTAGAGGGTGCGCGCGGGGGCGCCAGCCTCCTCCTGCTCCGCGGGCTGCTCGCCGCCGCGGTGGAGCGCCCTGATCATCGCGAAGGCGGAGAGGTCGACGCCCATCGGCCGCAGCCCCGCCGCGGTGACGGCGGAGACGAGCTTTGCGACCAGGTCGCGCTGGGCGGCCACGACGACCACCTGCTGGCGGCGCCCGGCCGGGGTCTCGACGATCCCGAGCGGGTGGAAGTCGAGCACCGCGCTGGCGAGCGGCATCGGGATCTTGTCCTGGGCTTCGAAGGTGACGGCCGCCTCGATCTCCTTGCGGTCGGTGATCGGCGGCAGGTCCATGATCCGGACCACCGTGCGCTGGTTTGCGAGGCCGACCCGCACGCGCCGGTTGAAGGTGTGCTGCTTGAAGAGCTCGCGGATCGCGTCGGCGAGCAGGTGCTCGTCGAGCACCTCCCCTTCGCGGACGACGTCGGCCGGAAGCTCGACGCCGGCCGCCCGCTTGACCGAGACGACCCCGTTGGCCTCGGCTTCGACCGCGGCCACGTAGCCGGGCTGCACGTCGAGCCCGACGAGCGTGCCGCCGAGCTTCGGCGCCTTGGCCGGCCTGCCGGACCCCTGCCGGTCGCCGCGGCGCAGCAGCGAGCCCCAGTCGATGTCCTTCGTGTCCATCTTCGCGATCTCTGCAAGCGATGGCATCGGGCGAGTCCTAGTGCAGGAAGTTGGTGGTGTAGAGGTGGATGAGCGGCTGGCCGGCGAAGATCGCGATCGCGGCTCCGGCGGCGAGGAAGGGTCCGAAGGGGACGGCGGTCTTGCGGCCGGCCGCGACACCCCGCCTGGCCATGATCGCGACGCCGACCACGGTGCCGAGCAGCAGCGCGATCGCGATCGCGGGGATCACTGCGGCGCCGAGGAAGAGCCCCAGCATCAGCGCGAGCTTCACATCGCCCATCCCCATCCCGCCGGGGTAGGCGAGCGCGGCGATCAGCAGCGCGCCGCCGGCGGCGAGGCCCGCGATGAGGCGCGTCGGCTCGCCGGCCGGGTCGAGTGCGAGGCCGATCGCGATGGCGAGGATGCAGCCGGGCAGCGTGATCGAGTTGGGAAGGATGCGGTGCTTTAAGTCGATCAGCGCAAGCGGCATGAGAAGAAGGACGAGCGCCAGCCCGAGCGCGACCTGCACCGCCGGGCTCTTGAGGAGGACGACCGCGACGCAGAGCGCGGCGGTGAGGCCCTCGACGATCGGGTACCGGGCCGGGATCGCGGCGTCACAGCGGCGGCAGCGGCCGCGCAGCAGAAGCCAGGAGAGGACCGGCACGTTGTCATAAGGACGGATCGGCGCGCTGCAGCTCTCGCAGTGCGAGGCCGGCCGGATCAGCGACCGGCGCGATGGCAGCCGGTCGGCGATCACGTTGATGAAGGAGCCGATGACCGCTCCGAAGACTCCGGCGAACGCCATCTCCATGCGGCACTCATCGACCGGGGCGCGCTCGGACTTGAGCATTTGATTCTGATAGGGGGACGGCCTGCCGGCCGTCCCTGCGCGGGTCGCGTCGTGGCCCATATAGAACGCGAAAGGGGCGGCCCGAGGGCCGCCCCAATACGCGATCTCATCTGCACCTGCGCTGAGACCGGCAGGTGGTCAGATCAGGAGGGAGTTGTTACCAGCTGCCTTTGTGGCATGCGCCCTTTTCTTCGGGCGTGCAGGTCCGCGTCACTACGCCTTCGACGTCCTTCAGGGTGAATTCGTCTCCCGTAGTCGCGGCCTTGGCCACCAGTTCATAGCCCGTGCAGCCTTCTTGCGCAGTGCATGCGGCGCCTGTTTCGTCCAGCGCCGCGGCTGTCTTCAGGTACGCGTTGCTGGTGCCTGACGTGATGTTGACCGTTGGTTCGAGTTTGTTGATTTCCGTGGTCGACAGTTTGAAGAAGCTCCCGCTGTTATCGGTCGCGTACGTCGCCGCCTCCGTAGCCGCGTTACGCACGAGGCTCTCGGCCGAGGAGTCATTCGCCTTCTGGGTCTGGTTGAGGAACAGCGGGATCGCGATCGCGGCGAGGATGCCGATGATCAGGATCACCACGAGGAGTTCGATAAGGGTGAAGCCGCCCTCATCGTTTGCGCGGTTGCGCAGTCGCTGCAGCATGAGACATGCTCCTTGTGTCGTTAAGGAGCCAGTCCTCGACCCGCCGCCCTGCGGCGGAGCTTCCCCCCGGTCACACGAGGTGAACCGTATCTGAGAGGGTCGCCGGCTTTGCTACGCGTCACTGACGCTCTGCCGTCCGAGCCTCGGCGCTGGCATGTATGACAGCGCCTGCATCGACATCCTGGAGAAGATCTTTAGTCGCGGGTGGACGGTTGGACGCCTGACGGCTCATCCGCGCCGTCCTGCTCGCGCTGCGCGAGCCACCGAGCCTGCGCGTCGATCCCCTGGAGACGCCTCCCGGTCCCCTCGCACCACGGGCAGGGCACCTCCGTGGCCTCCCCTCCGAGGTTCGAGATGACCTTCCCGCGCCCGTCGCAGGGCATGCAGAGGCTGTCCTGCCCGCCCTCGATGTCGCTCTTCTCGTCGCTCTTCTCGTCAGCCATGGGAATCGCGCACCTTAGCGCCCCCGGCGCGAGCGGCGCGGCGAGATGCCCGCTGCGACGGCCGGGCGCGCTAGCGTTTGTCCGCGAAGGCCCCGATGACAGAGACAATCAAATCGCTCAACATCCTCGTCGTGGACGACGAGGCGCCGCTGCGCGAGACGCTGCGGCGCTCCTTCACGCGCGAGGGCCACAACGTGCAGGCGGTCGCCGGCGGCGAGGAGGCGATCGAGCGGGCCGGGCGCGAGCCGTTCGACATCGTGCTGCTCGACGTCGCCCTCGGCCAGGGGCCGAACGGGTATGAGGTCTGCAGGACGCTGCGCGAGCGGCGCAACGTGGTGCCGATCATCATGCTGACCGCGCTGGACAGCGAGGCCGACGCCGTCCAGGGCCTGGAGGCAGGAGCCGACGACTATGTCACCAAGCCCTTCGGCCTGGCCGAGCTGCGCAGCCGCGTGCGGGCCGTGCTGCGCCGCTCCTCCGGCGGCAGGGCGCTCGGACGGGAGGTGCTCACCGTCGGAGAGGTCTCACTCGACCGCTCCCGCCGCGAGGTCACCGTCCGCGGAGCGCAGGTCAAGCTCACCTTCTCGGAGTTCGAGCTGCTGGCACGGCTGCTCTCAGAGCCCGGCCACCTCTTCAACCGCCAGGAGCTGCTGCGCGCGATCTGGGGCGACTCCGCCTACCGCGACCCTCGCGCGATCGACGTCCACATCCGCCACCTGCGCGAGAAGCTCGAGGCGCGCCCGGACGAGCCGCGGCTGATCGTGACCGTCCGCGGCGCCGGCTACCGCTTCCAGGCGCCGTGAGCCTGACGCCGGGTCGGATCGCCAGGGCGCTGACGGGGCTGCGCCCGCGCCTGCTCGCGGCGATGCTCCTGACCAGCGC
>DAHVAB010000105.1:0-275 GCA_027314825.1 Solirubrobacterales bacterium | reverse complement strand
CTCGGAGTGGCGGCTCTGACCCTCCTCTCCCCCCTGGAGCAGCGGCTGCGCGAAGACGGGATGCGGCGGGTGCTCGTCGCGATCGGGGCGACCCGGCCCGAGCTCAGGGAGATCGTGACCGAAGGCCCGCACGAAAGCCCGGACAGCGAAGAAGTCAAGATCGACGTCTCCCGCCTGGCCCGCCGCAGCGGCGGAGCCGAGATCACGATCCTGAAGCCGGGCCGCAAACTCGAACCCCTCTACGCGCCGCAGGCGCGCAACCTCAACGGCCCCGA
>DAHVAB010000104.1 GCA_027314825.1 Solirubrobacterales bacterium | reverse complement strand
GGGCGATCAGCTCGACGAGCTCCGCCTTGCGTCCCGCCTGGCGCTTCCCGCTCGCCACCGCGGCGAGCCCGCGCAGCTGATCGACCATCAGGGCGCTCAACGCATCAGCCGCTGTCGCGTGCCAAACCTCGTATTGGCTCCTGCTCATCTCGGCGCAGCAGCATCGCAGGTGGCGCGGACGCCGGATTCGCCCCAGACACTGGCGTCGCCCGCCGCCTCGATCCGACGTGAGAGCCGCAATCCCATGCGCCGGCGGCGATCGGGCGGCGCATCGCCGGCGTCCGCGCGTGCTCCTATGATCGCGACCCGTGGCCGCCTCCCCAGTCACCTCAGGCGCGGCGATCGTCCAGAGCGATCGCAGCGTGCTGCTGGAGGTCGCTCACCCCGAGTTCGAGTCGGCGCGCCGCGAGCTGGCGCGGTTCGCCGAGCTGGAGAAGAGCCCGGAGCACGTCCACACCTACCGGATCACCGCGGTCTCGCTGTGGAACGCCGCGGCCGCGGGGATGCCCGCGCCCCACATCGCCTCGACGCTGCAGCAGATCTCGCGCTACCCGGTCCCGCAAGCGGTGCTCGCAGACGTGCGCGACCTGTGTGCACGCTACGGGCGGCTGCGACTGCTCGCGGGCGAGCGCGAGGGCGTCCTCGAGCTGATCGCCGACAGCCCCGCGCTGCTCGCCGAGGTCGCTCGCGCCCCGGCGGTGGCGGCGCTGCTGGGCGAGCGCGACGGCGCGCAGCGCGTCGAGGTCGCGGCGGTCGCCAGAGGCGCGCTCAAGCAGGCGCTCGTCGAGCTCGGCTGGCCCGTTCGCGACGACGCGCCATTCGCCGACGGCGCGGCGCTGCAGGCCTCGCTCACCGATGGAGTGCAGCTGCGCGCCTACCAAGCGGAGGCCGACGCCGCCCTCGCTGCGGTGGGCGCCGGCGTCGTCGTGCTGCCGTGCGGCTCGGGCAAGACGCTCGTCGGCCTCGGTGCGATCGTTCGGCTCGGATGCGAGACCCTGATCGTGACCTCCAACCAGTCCTCCGTCGAGCAGTGGCAGCGCGAGCTCGCGGAGAAGACGACCGTGCCCGCCTCCCAGGTGGGCGAGTACACAGGCAGGGTCAAGCAGCTGCGCCCGATCACCGTTACGACCTATCAGCTCCTGACCTTCAGGCCATCGCGCGACGGCGGCTTCCCCCACCTCGAGCTGTTCGAGGGCCGCGAGTGGGGGCTCGTGATCTACGACGAGGTCCACCTGCTGCCGGCCCCGGTGTTCCGCGCGACCGCCGCCATCCAGGCGCGGCGCCGGCTCGGCCTGACCGCGACGCTCATCCGCGAGGACGGAGCCGAGCCGCTCGTCTTCACGCTCGTCGGGCCGAAGTGCTACGACACCGCCTGGCGCGAGCTTGAGGACGCCGGCTGGATCGCCGCGGCGGAGTGCGCCGAGGTTCGCGTGCAATTCGCGGGCGAGGGTGCCCGCATGAGCTACGCGCTCGCCGAGCCCCGCGAGCGCTTCCGACTCGCCAGCTGCAACCCCACCAAGACCGCTGTGCTGCAGGCGCTGCTGGAGCGCCACCGCGGTCGCCAGGCGCTGGTCCTGGCGACCTACGTCTCGCAGCTGAAGGACCTCGCCGAGCAGCTCGATGCGCCGATCGTCACGGGCAAGACGCCGCTGCCGGAGCGCTCGCGGCTCTACGAGCGCTTCCGCGCCGGCGAGCTGCCGGTGCTCTGCGTCAGCAAGGTCGCCAACTTCGCGCTCGACCTGCCCTCGGCCGCGGTCGCGATCGAGGTCTCAGGCACGTTCGGCTCACGCCAGGAGGAGGCCCAGCGGCTCGGTCGCCTGCTGCGGCCGAAGCCAGGCGAGAACCGCGCGTGGTTCTACACGCTCATCACGCGCGACACCGTTGAGCAGGACGCCGCCCACCGCCGCCAACGATTCCTTGCCGAGCAGGGCTACCGCTACACGGTCCTCGGCGAGGACGACCTCCTCGCCCAGGCGGCGTGAGCGAGTCGACGCTGACACTGCAGGGCGCGCTCGCCAAGCTGCCGGCCTCCCACCGCCGGCTCGTCGCCAAGGAAGTCGGCGCCGAGGGCGACGCGCCCGCCGCGATCGCGGCGGTGCTCAGCGACGAGGAGGGGCTCGCCGCGATCGTTGGCGGGCTCTCCGCGGATGCACAGGCGGCCTGCACAGAGCTCGCGTTCGCAGCGGTCGCGGTGCAGCAAGCCCCCGGCGGCGAGCCCGTGAGCCGCAGAGCCGTCGACGAGCTGGAGCGCAACGGGCTGGCTCTCTGCTTTGAGAATGCTTGGTCTCTTGCGGTCATCGTGCCGCGTGACCTCGTGCCGCTGCTGCGCCGCGTGCGTGCGCGCGCCCACGCTCGCCGGATTCCCGATGCGCCTGCGCCCGCCGCGGAGGGCACACTCGCCGAGCGGCTGCTGCACGACGTCGCCGCGGTCGGCGCGAGGATCGCCCATCGCGGCATCCAGGTCAAGGCCGACGGCGAGCTGTTCACGAAGGCCCGCCCGAAGCTGGCGGCGGCGTTGCCGCAGCTCGCCGACGACGAGATCGACCTCGGCGAGCGCGACCCTGATGCGATCCTCGCTCGCCTGCGAAGGCTCGCAGGCGAGCTGCCGCAGAACGTCGAGCGCTCTCTCGCCGGCTGGGTCTCACAGGCGCCGCCACAGGCCCGCCTGCGCTCTGCGATCCTCGTCGACCTCGGCGACCAGCGGGCCGAGATCGGCGACCTTCTCGCCGACAGGCTCGGCGAGCTTCTCGCCGAGCGCCTCGCACCAGGCCTGCTGGCGATGTCGGGCGATCGTCTTGACGCGGTCGCCACGGTGCTGCGCACAGCCGGAGTCGCGCTCGAGCCTGGGCTGCAGGCCGTCTCCGGCGCCTGGCCGAGGTCGTTCGCGGCGCCGCAGCAGCACGTCGCGAGCTGGTGGCGCCCGAACCCAACCGCTGGCGAGCGCGCTGCGCCGCCGCCTGGGCGGCTCGTGTCAGCGCTCGAGGATGAGCAGGGTCCCGGCTCGGCGATCCTGCAGAAGGCCGCGGAGGCCATCGATCGCCTCCAGCGCGCGGACCAGCCACCGGAGCCGGCGGAGCTCGAGGGCGACCTGCTCAAGCGGCTTGCCGTCTACCTGGAGACGCTCGGCGACGGCGATCCCAAAGTCGCCTTCCTGCGCGAGGTGGCCTCGCGCCTGGAGCCCGAGGATCTGTTCGAAGATGAGCCTCGCGACGCCGAGTATGCGCTGGAGGAGGCCTGCGAGCACGGGTCCAAGGTCGAGCTGCGCTACGCGGGTGCGAACGGAACGGTCGTCGAGCGAGTGAGGGTCGCGGACATCGACGAAGCCCGTGTCCTGGTCGAAAACCTAGACGCGGGCGAGCAGAGCTGGCGCTGGCTGAAGAGCATCCTCGACGTAACGCCGCTTGACGACTGAGGCCTGCTCTGGATGCCCTCGCAGCGTGGGCGCCGAGGAGCCCGGCGCCGACCGAGCCTCGAGCACTCTCCCCGGTCAGCCACACGCCCGGGACAGGCCTTGGATCCTCCAGCAGCCACAGCCCCCAGCAGCAGGTCTCATGCCAGTCGGCGGCGGCGTCCGCGACCTCCGCGGTTCTCTCCACGGCTCGCGCGAGCAGTGCCAGCGGGCTCTGCGACTCCCCGAGATCCAAGCCGCCTTCGTCGCTGCCAAGCAGCGCCTGCTCACCGTCCTCATCCAGGTCGCCGTCGGGCTCCTGCCGCCAAGAGCACTCGATCGCCATCGCGACCGGTTGCCTGTGGCGGCACGCCCGCCTGTGAACGCGCAGCGTTGCGGGCTGCTTTGGCGGCTTTCCTCTGCGCCCTGCGCTGCTCGAGCCGGCGCGCGTGCTGCTCGATGCTCAGCACCGTCTCCGGGCGCTCCCGTCCGAACCGCTTCAGGTAAAGCTCCTCGATGAAGGTCGTCAGCGGAGCCTTCCAGCGCTCCTGGTCGTGGTTGTCGATCTTGCCGAGCCTCTTCGGGTTCATGCCGAGCTCGCGCGCCATCTGCACATGAGCATGGGAGAGCCGGTGTCGCCTGCCCGCTGTCGCCCACGCCTGCAGCTGCGGTGGGAGCGCGCCCTGCTTGCCGCTCACCGACCCAATCCTCCGCGTAGCGGCCGCCGAGGCTGCTCTCGCCGGTCGCGTTCGGGGTCCGTCGCATCCACACGGCCGGGACCGCCCTCGCGGCGCTCGACGGCGATCACCACCAGCGCCTTGCCCTCGGACCCGCGCCCGCGTCTGCCAGGCTTTACGCCGCCTACAAGCGTCTCATCGACCTCGACCGCCCCGTCGAGCAGCTCGCGCCCAGGGCGCACCATCGCCCGGCGCAGCCTGTGCGGCCAGGTCCACGCCGTGCGGTAGCTGCCGAGCCCCAGGACGCGCTGCAACCCCAGCGCCGAGCCGCCCTGCTTCTGGTTGACGACGTACCAGACCGCCGCAAACCAGCTCCTCAGTGGCGTCCGGGTGCCGGCAAAGATCGTGCCCGCCGTCACCGACGTCTCAGAGCGACAGACCGAGCAGCGACCCAACCCCGTCCGCCATCTGCCACCAGCCGCCGTGCGCCGCACCGCAGAAGCGGCACACGAACCCCTCGCGCCAGCGCAACCGCTCCAGGAACCGCAGGCACGCCCCGTCGTCCGGGAACCACCCCAGCAGCTCATGCCAGTTGCGCGGATAAGTCCCGGCAGCTGACCGGCGCCACCAGCGAATATCCCTGCTGGGTGCCCGCCCCGAACGGCACGGAGGCATTCCTGACATGCAACGGCGGCGTCTCCGTCCAGCTCTCGACGGCAGGCGACCCCACCGGCACGCAGGTTCCCGACCTCGCGCTCACCGTCTCCTTCAAAGGCAGTGTCGCGCACGGCATCTACACGCCCGCCGGCAATCTCCCCGGTGACAGATGCGTCGCGGGCAGCAGCTTCACCGCCACCGCGCCCTGAGCGCATCGGCTCTCTCGCGGCCCCTGCCTGATCATCCGGCGCTGCAGCGCGTGGCAGGCTGGGCGTCCGGCTGCGTCGCACTCAGCCGCAGAGGTTGATGTGCGGCAACTTCGGCGCCCTCGCCGGGTAGTGCAGCCGCCCCTTGAAGGTGAAGGGCGCCGACCCTTCGCTGCCCCGCCCGACGTCCACGACGAATCGCTGCGGCAGGCTCGTGCGCACGGAGATCACTTCCGTCTCGGTCGCGTGCGCGTTGCCCCACATGTAGTGCGAGCGCAGCACGACGGTCTTGCCATGACCGACCGGCGCGGCGAAGGAGGCGAAGGCGACCTCGAACGGCTTGCCGACAATGTTGGGCAGGCTGCCGCTGAGGTGGCTGAAGCAGGTGCGCTTCAGCTTCGATTTGCGGAAGGGCCCATAGGCGTAGAAGGCGCCCGCCTCATCTTGCACGATCTCAACCGGCTGCTGTATGCAGAAGGTGTGGCATGGCGGAGGCGTGAGATCGTTTCGAACCGAGGCGACGAGGCCTTTGTGCATGCCGATCGTGATGTGCTCGGTCGCCTTCACCCAGTTGGGCGGGACCGCCCCGC
This sequence comes from Solirubrobacterales bacterium, assembly GCA_027314825.1. Taxonomy (GTDB): domain Bacteria; phylum Actinomycetota; class Thermoleophilia; order Solirubrobacterales; family Solirubrobacteraceae; genus Palsa-744. The sequence goes on along the minus strand of DAHVAB010000104.1, from coordinate 2,470 downwards.
CGCCCCAGTGCCAGTCGAACACCGATTCCCGTCCAAGCAGCGCGTACATCGAGACGAACCCCGTCTCCGTGTAGGAAACCGCCGGCACGTGCCTGTACGCGCGTTGCACCTTCAGAGCGAGCGCGACGCCCCGGCGGTTGCCTTTCGCGGTCGTCGCCACGGCGGGGGCCGCGATCAACAGCGTCGCCGAGATCGCGGCGATTGCAAATCGAGCCTTTCGCATGATCCTCCAATTCCTGTACGACGATCCCGTCCTCGAATCCAGTCCTCCGCAGCGAGACGGGGACCCGGCCGAGATCAGGGTGGGCGTCCACGTCGCAGTGCTCGCACATCATATGCGCGATCATCGTCGACGGGCAGCCAGCGCGAATCGCGATCCAGCTGCCGAGCAAGGGCAGCTTCGCCGGCCCCTGCGCGAGGCTGGGCGCGACGCGCACCGTCAACGTCGCGATCAGGCGGCCGGGCGTGCCCACCGACTGGTACATGCTCACCGCCTGCCTCCATGGTCCGGACCCTCACGCGCGGTAGGCGCAGATCCGCCAGATGCTCAGAGGTGTGAAGCTCGCGCCGCCGCGCGCGAAGCCGAGCCGCCGCGCCACCGAGAACCTCGCCGCGCGGACGGCGAGCCGATGGACCGCGCCACCGGGTCCCGTGTGCGTGAGGCCAAGCGCGGTGAGCGCACGGGGTAGCACGTGGTCGTGTAACTGGTGCTACACTTTTTTGATGCCAACCCGCTACCGACGTGTCGGCGTGCCGCTGGACCCGGAGCTCGACGACGCCCTGCGCGGCGCCACACCCCGTCTGCGCGGCGCCTCCCAGGCGGCCCGGCTGCGAGAGCTCGCGCTTATCGGCGCCCGCTCGATCGGAGCGCCGACCACGCGCCTGCGGGAGGCGAGCGCAGCGCTGGACGAGCTCGGCGCCACTCCGGCGCGCGGGGATCTGATCGCCGCCTCACGCCGGCTGCTGCGCCGCCACCCGACCCCACCGGGGCGCGAGAGCGGCAGCGAGAGCCTGCGGTGGGCGCGGGGCCCCCGCTGAGCGGCGGCTTCGCGAGCGGCCGCCACGCGGCCTGTGAGACGAGCGCCTACCTGGACGCCTCGGCGGCGGTGAAGCTGATGATCGCCGAGCAGGAGAGCGAGGCGCTGCTCTCCTACCTGAAGGACTGGCCGCTGCGCATCTCAAGCGAGCTGCTGCGCGTCGAGCTCTCCTGCGTCTGCCACCGGCAGGGCATGCCCGCGAGCGAGGCGGAGGAGCTGGTCTCCGGGATACGGCTTCTGCCCACCGGCAGCGCCGTGCTGCGCGGCGCGTGCCGCGCGTTCTCACCGGCGCAGCGAGCGCTGGACGCGCTGCACCTCGCCGCCGCGGAGCAGGCGCGAAGCCAGATCGGGTGCTTCATCACATACGACGCCGAGCAGATCGCCGGCGCGTCGGCGCTCGGGTGGCGGGTCGCCTCTCCGCGGTAGAGGTGGCATCTCGCGGGTTCGACCGGCAGGCGTTCGCGCCGAATGCGATCGCAGCGCCCGCGGCCGCGGGCCACGGCTCGCACGAGGCCGCTCTATGTGCAGGCTCGGCAGATCGTGCGCAGGTTGGGCGCAGGCGGCTCGACCGACGCCCTCTCGCCGCACTCAGAAAGTGCTTGAGAAGGATCTATTGGGTACTCCAGGGCTGTGGGCCGGGGGAGGGCGCGAGCCGTCGCACCATCAGGCCGACCATCGCCCACTCGACCATTGCGACCGAGGTCTTGGTCAGCCGCTCGTAGTCGTGGTCGAGGCGGCGGCACTTCACCAGCCAGGAGATCGTTCGCTCGACCACCCAGCGGCGGGGCAGGACCTCGAAGGTGCGCTGCCCCTCGGGCTTGCGGACGACCTCGAGCGCGAGCCGCGCGGTCTGCTTGGCCCACTGAACGAGCTTGCCGGCGTACCCGCCATCGGCCCACACCAGGCTGATCGTCGGAAACGCCTTGCGCAGCGCCTCGAGCACCGGACGGGCGCCGTCACGGTCCTGCACGTTGGCGGCGGTGACCATCACGATCACCAGCATGCCGATCGTGTCGACCACGATGTGGCGCTTACGCCCATTGACCTTCTTGCCCGCATCGTAGCCGCGCGTGGCGCGCCCGACGGTGTCTGCGCCCTTGATCGACTGCGCGTCGAGCATCGCCGCGGTCGGCTCAGCGTTGCGCCCTTCGGTCTCGCGCACCCGCTCGCGCAGCGCGTCGTGCAGCGCATCCAGCGAGCCGTCATCCCGCCAGCGAGCGAAGTGCCAGTACACCGTCTCCCACGGCGGGAGATCCTTCGGCAACTGACGCCTGTTGAGCGCCGTTGAGTTTGGGCACGAGCGGCGGTGCTTGTGCTGTTTGTGGTGGTGATGGTGGGAGCGGCGCTGGCAGACTTTGCGCGTTCCTGAACGCGCGAGAGCCCTCCCGTCTACTTGATGGTCGTCGGGAGGGCTCTCTTGGATGCCGGAGGTG
>DAHVAB010000103.1 GCA_027314825.1 Solirubrobacterales bacterium | reverse complement strand
GCCGCGAAGCCTGTCAGGGTCGTTGCGCGAGGGACCTTCCACCAGCACCTCCAGCGTGCGCCCGACGAAGCGCTGCGCTCGCTCGCGGGCGCGCCGCTGCACCACCTCCACGAGCGCTTCCAGGCGCGCCACCTTCACGGGATGGGCGATGAAGGCGTCACCCATCTCCGCGGCCTCGGTGCCGCGCCGCGGCGAGAAGATGAAGGTGAAGGCGCCGTCGTAGCCGACCTGATCGGCGAGCTGCAGCGTCTGCTCGAAGTCCTCATCGCTCTCCCCCGGGAAGCCGACGATGATGTCGGTGGTGATCGCGGCGTCCGGCAGGTGCTCTCTGATCAGCGCGACGCGGTCGAGGTAGCGCTCACGGGTGTAGGTGCGCCGCATCGCCTTCAGGATCCGGCTGGAGCCGGATTGCAGCGGCAGGTGGATGTGCTCGCAGACGCTGGAAAGCTCCGCATGGGCGCGAATCACGTCCTCGCGCATGTCCTTCGGGTGCGGGCTCGTATATCTGATCCGCTCGATCCCGTCGATCGCGTCGATGGCGGCCAGCAGCTCGGCGAACGAGCGCGCCCGGCCGCCTTCGCGCAGGTCGCGGCCGTAGGAGTTGACGTTCTGGCCGAGCAGCGTCAACTCCCGCACGCCGTCGCCCGCCATCTCCTGCGCCTCGGCGACGAGCTCGCCAAACGGCCGGGAGACCTCTCGCCCGCGCGTGGAGGGAACGATGCAGTAGGAGCAGCGGCAGTTGCAGCCGACGCTGATCTGCATCCATCCTTGGAACTCGCGCTCGCGGTGGGCAGGCAGCCGTCCGGTGAAGCCCTCGAACTCGAAGTAGCCCTGGGCGCTCAGCGAGTCGCTGGTCAGGAACTCGGCGAGCCGGTGGACCTGGCCCGGGCCGAAGGCGACATCGACGAACGGGAAGCGCTCGAAGACCTCCTCCTTGACCGACTGCGCCCAGCAGCCGCCGACGCCGACGATCCGTCGCGGGTCTTCACGCTTCAGCCGCTTGGCCTGGCCGAGATGGGCGATGAGGCGGCTGTCGGCGCTCTCCCTGATCGAGCACGTGTTGAACAGGATCAGGTCGGCCTGCTCGCGGTCCGCCGCCTCCTGGTAGCCGAGCGACTGAAGCATCCCCTTCATCCGCTCGGAGTCGTGCTCGTTCATCTGGCAGCCGAACGTGGTCAGGTGGTAGCTGTTGCCCATCTTGGAAGCGTAGCCGGGCGCGTCGGCGAGCATCCGTCAGGCGCCGCGCGCCGCCGCACGGCGCGGCGCGGCAAACCAGCTCTCGCGCAGCAGGGCTCTGCCGTGGTGGCTCACCCCGCACTCCCGGCCGCAGCGCGCTCAGGCGGCGCGCTGGACGGCCTGCGTCTCTGTCGCCGCCTCCTCCTCTGCCGCCGGCTGGGCGCCGGCGCTCTGGATCGGGGTGACCTTCTCTGCGCCGATGCCGAGCGCCGCATAGATCTTGGTCTCGATCTCCTTGGCGATGTCCTGGTTCTCGTCGAGGAACGCCTTCGCGTTGTTGCGCCCCTGCCCGAGCCGTTCGTCGCCGTAGGAGAAGAAGGAGCCCGACTTCGTGACGATCCGGTGCTCGATGCCGAGATCGAGCAGGCAGCCGGAGGTGGAGATGCCCCTGCCGAACTCGATGTCGAACTCCGCTTGCCTGAAGGGGGCGGCGAGCTTGTTCTTGACGACCTTCACCCGCACCCGGTTGCCGACCGCCTCTGTGCCGTCCTTCAACGTCTCGATGCGCCTGATGTCCAGGCGCTGGGAGGCGTAGAACTTCAGCGCGCGGCCGCCCGGCTGGGTCTCCGGCGAGCCGAACATCACCCCCACCTTTTCGCGGATCTGGTTGGTGAGGATGCAGAGCGTGCCGGTCCTGTTCAGGTTGCCGGCGAGCTTGCGCATCGCCTGGGACATCATCCGCGCCTGCGAGCCGACGGTCTGGTCTCCCATCTGCCCCTCCAGCTCCACGCGCGGCGTCAGCGCCGCCACCGAGTCGATCGCGACGACGTCGACCGCGCCGGAGCGCACGAGCATGTCGGCGACCTCAAGCGCCTGCTCGCCGTAGTCGGGCTGGGAGACGAGCAGCTCGTCGATGTCGACGCCGATCGTCTTCGCATACAGCGGGTCCATCGCATGCTCGGCGTCGATGAAGGCGCAGACGCCGCCGAGCCGCTGAGCTTCGGCGAGCACGTGGTAGATCAAGGTCGTCTTGCCGGAGGACTCCGGGCCGAAGACCTCGACGATGCGTCCCTTCGGCACGCCGCCGATCCCCAGCGCGATGTCGAGGGAGAGCGCACCGGTCGGGATCGCGTCGACCCGCACCTGCGCGCCCTCGTCGCCCATCCGCATGACCGTGCCCTTGCCGAACTCGCGCTCTATCTGGCCGAGGGCGCCCTTCAGCGCCGCGTCGCGCGCCTTGGCTGCCTTCTCCTGCTCCTGGTCGGTGACGGGCATCGCTGACTCCTCCGGTCGAATGGGGTCAGCACAAGGTAGAGAGCGCCCCGGACGGAACAGTTGTTCGCCTCCCGCGGCCCAGCCGACCCGTGAGGCGCACGCCCGCCGGCGAAGCTCATCCCCGCCCGGGCGCCGCGACCGTCTCCCGGCTCGCGATCGCCTCGTAGCTGGCCCCCTCCGGGGCGAGCAGCGACCGGAAGAGCGTCAGCCGCCGCGGCAGGAAGGAGAGCTGGGGCGTGGGAGCCAGCGCCCGCTCGCGGGGTGCTGAGCCCCGACGCATGCGCGCGACCGTGATGTGGGGATGTAAGGGCCGGCCGAGGCCGGCCTGCGCGGGTCGCGTGGTGAGGCCCTGGAGCGCGATGGCCCCGGCCAGCTCGCCGTGAAGCCTGCTCAGGAAGCCGCCCTCGTCGTGCAGCTCCACCGCCAGCACTCGCGGCCCGCGCCTGGGCAGCCAGAGCGGCGCCCCCAGCGAGACCTCTCCCAGGGCGGGCGGCTCCATCCCCTGCAGGATCGCGGCGAGCGGCTCGATCTCCTGCGCCGGCCGCGAGCCCAGGAAGTGCATCGTGAGGTGCATCTGCTCCGGTTCCAGCAGGCGCATCCCGTGCCTGTCCGGGGTGCGCCGGCGGGAGCGCTCGCGGCCGCCGCCCCCGTGGCCTCCGCGATGCTCGTCGCCGTGGCCTCCACGGTGCTCGCCAGGCGGCTCGATGCCGTGCTCGCGGGCCTGCCTGGTGGCAAGCCGCGCCCAGGCTCCGAGCTGCTCGGCGACAGCGTCCGGCAGCTCCAGCGCGATGAAGAGGCGTGCGGTGCCGGCGTGGGACATCCTGCCTCGATGCTAGTGGTGGCCGCCGGCGCTGCCGGCATTCAGGCGCCTGCGGTAAGCAGGGCGCGCCTGACCATGTGCATCGCGACCGTGACCGCGCGCTCGCGCACCTCCGCCCGTCCGCCGGGCAGCCGCACCGAGCGGGCCGTGCTCGTCTCCTCGGCAGGACCGGCGATCGCCAGCCACACGAGGCCCACCGGCTTCTCGGGACTGCCGCCGCCGGGGCCGGCGATTCCCGTCACCCCCACTCCCAGGTCACTGTCAAGGCGTGAGCGCACGCCCTCTGCGAGTGCGCGGGCCACCTCCTCGGAGACGGCGCCGTGGCGCTCGATCAGCTCGGCGGGGACTCCGGCCTGAGCTGTCTTGACCTCGTTGGAGTAGGCGACGATCCCACCCTTCAGGTATGAGGAGGAGCCGGGCAGGTCGGTGAGGCGCGCGGCGAGCATGCCGCCGGTGCAGGACTCGGCCAGCGCGATCGTGCGCCCGCCGTCGCCGAGCAGTCGCGCGACCTGCTCCTCGACGGTGGAGCCGTCGCGGGAGAAGAGCTGGTCGGGGTGGGCGTCCTCCATGAAGCGCTCGAACGCGGCGTAGGCGGCGCGCTCGGCGGCCGGCACCCTGGTGGTGATCTCCAGCTCGCCGCGGTGCTGGCAGGTCGTGACCTGCAGGCGCTCCAGCTCGATTCCGGCGCGCTGCGCCTCACGCAGCGTGTGGGCCAGCTGAGACTCGGGCAGGCCGTAGAGCCGCATCGTCTGAAGCTCGCGATCCTCCACCGCCGCGAGCAGCTCTTGGATCGGCTCCGTCGCGAGCGCCGAGTCCCACATCGGCTGCAGCTCGCGAGGCGGTCCCGGCAGCACCACGCAGATCGGACGGCGGACGGGGCCGTCGGGGCGGATGACCAGCCCCGGCGCAGTCCCGACCGGCGCTATCACGGTGGCGCCGGCAGGGATCGTCGCCTGCTTGCGGTTGCCGGCGTCCATCGCCTGGCCCTCGATGCCGCGGCGGGCTCGCAACGCGCTCACGATCCGGGCGATCTGCGCCTCCAGGTCGCCGTCGAGGACGAGCTCGAGATCCAGCCAGCCGGCGATCGCCGCGACGGTCAGGTCGTCGGCGGTCGGGCCGAGGCCGCCGCTGGTGATCAGCAGGTCGAGTCCCGCCATCGGCTCCAGGACGGCGGCCATGTCCTCGGGACGGTCGCCGACGATCGCGATCTGGGCCACCTCCACCCCCGCCTGCTCCAGCCGGCGCGCCAGCCAGGGGCCGTTGCGATCGCTGACCGCGCCGGAGAGCACCTCGGTCCCGGTGATCAGGATCCCGGCGCGGATCATCGGCAGGTCCGCTCGAGTGCGGCCGGCAGGCGGCTGGCGCCGCTGCAGGCGATCAGGATCCCAGCACGGATCATCCGCAGGTCGGCTGGCGTGCGGCCGAGAGCGGGCTGGCGCCGGAGCCGGTGATTTCGTAGCCGGTCGGCGTGGTCGATTCGGGCACCGCGACCGCAGACCCATTGACCCGCAGTGTCACCGCGCTTTTCCCGAGGGTCACCTTGAAGCGCCTGCCATGGTACGGGCCGCTCGTTTCGCCGGCCTGCAGGTCGATGCCGGGAATCAGCTTCACTTCGCGTTCGCCGCCGGGCTGCGCTTCCGTGCCCGCGCCCGCCTGCGTGCTCGGTTCGGTGCCCGGTTCGCCTTCGGCGCTCGCCGGGTGGCCGCGGACCCCTTCACCGGTCAGGCAGACCCACACCGTGGAGCTCGCCTGCAAATAGACGGAGGCCGGCGCCCGGCCGCCCGAGCCGCTCCTCGCCGGCGTGCCGGCATGAGCGCTCCGGCCGTGGGAGCCGTGCCTGCGGCGCCGGCGGCGCGCCGCGCCCTGGTGGCGCCTGGCCGCGGTCGTCTTCGTATGCGAGGCGGGGGTTGGCTTGGAGGCGCCGTGGGTGAGCAGGCCGATCACCAGGAAGACGATCACGAGCCCGACCACCCCGATCGCGACCACGTACCCCGGCGAGAGCCCCCCGGGCCTGCGGCTCTGATCGCCGGCCTCACCGCCGCGCCGGCGTCTGGGAGCGATCATCGGCTGCAGCTCGGCCTCCCCCGAGTGCTCGTACTCGCGCCGGTACTCTTCGAGAAGCGCTTTGCCGTCGAGGCCCAGGGCGGTCGCGTAGGTCCGCAGGAAGCTCTTCACGAAGGTGGGCCCGGGCAGCAGATCCCACTCCTCGTTCTCCAACGCTCTCAGGTAGCGACCCCTGATCTTCGTCTGAGCCTCGATCTCGGACAGGTCGATACGCGCGCGCATGCGCGCTTCGCGCAACGTTGCACCGATCTCTGACATCTCCGCCCCGAAGGCTACAGCGAAGCCGGCTCAATCTCGCTGAGAGGGAGCAACTGCAGGCTCCGCTGCAGCCTCACGCTCCCCCAGGGCGGCGAGAACGCGAGGCAGATCGGCCTCGCCGATCAGCACCTGCCTGGGCTTGGAGCCTTCGTAGCCGGAGATGACCCCGCGCCGCTCCAGCATGTCGATCAGACGCCCGGCTCGCGTATACCCGAGCCGCAGCCGCCGCTGCAGCATCGAGGTCGAGGCGGTCTGCATCTCCGCGACCAGCGTGATCGCGTCGGCCAGCAGCGGATCCTCGTCGGGGTGCAGCTCATCCCCGCCGAGCGTCTCCTCCGCCGGCGCCACCTCCTCCAGCAGCTCCTCGCGCAGCTCCGGCTCGCCCTGGGCACGCCAGAACCCGGTCAGCTTTGCTATCTGGGACTCGTCGATATAGGCGCCCTGGATCCGTTGCAGCCTGGAGCTTCCGACGGGCGAGAAGAGCATGTCGCCCTGGCCGAGCAGCGACTCCGCCCCGTTCTGGTCGAGGATCACCCGCGAGTCGGTCTGGCTTGAGACCGAGAAGGCGATCCGTGAGGGCACGTTCGCCTTGATCATGCCGGTGATCACGTCGACCCGCGGGCTCTGGGTGGCCAGCACCAGGTGGATTCCGACCGCCCTGGCCTTCTGCGCCAGCCGGATGATCGAGTCCTCCACGTCGGCCGGCGCGACCATCATCAGGTCGGCGAGCTCGTCGATCACGCAGAGGATGTACGGCAGCGGCGCCTCGCCGCGCTCCTCGCGGGCGCGGTTGAGCTCCGGCAGGCTGCGGGTGCGCGCCAGCGACATCAGCCCGTAGCGCTGCTCCATCTCCCTGACCAGGTTCCCCAGCGCGTTCGCCGCCATCTTCGGACTGGTGATGACCGGCGTGATCAGATGCGGGATCGACTCGTAGTGGTTGAGCTCGACCTGCTTGGGGTCCACCAGCACCAGGCGGACCTCGCGCGGGCTCGCGCGCAGCAGGACGCTTGAGAGCATCGCATTGATCGCCCCGGACTTGCCGGCGCCGGTGGTGCCGGCGACCAGCAGGTGCGGCATCTTCGCCAGGTCGGCGCCGATCGCCTTGCCGGCGATGTCCTTGCCGAGCCAGACGGTCAGCGGCGACCAGCCCTCCGGCGGCACCTGGAAGACGTCGCCGAGGCGCACCATCCGCCGCTTGGCGTTCGGCACCTCCACCCCGACCGCCTGCTTGCCGGGGATCGGCGCCAGGATCCTGATGTCGGTGGCCGCCAGCGCGTAGGCGAGATCGTCCTTCAGCTGGGCCACCTTCGCCACCTTCGTGCCGGGGGCCAGACGCAGTTCGTAGCGGGTGATGTGCGGCCCGATCACCGTCCCCACGATCTTCGCCTGCACCCCGAAATGGCCGAGAGCCTCCACCAGCGCGGCGGCGATCCGCTGCTGGGAGGCCGTGTCCGGGGCGCCCTGATCGGTGGAGCGGGTGAGCAGGGAGCCGGCCTTCGGCATCCGCCAGACGAAGTCGGGATCGTCGGTGAGCACGCCGCGCAGACGGCCCTGGGGAGTGAGATCCTCCGGGTCCAGATCGAGCAGCTCGGGGCGTGCCGGCGGCTGCTGCTCGCCGAGCTCATCATCCCCTGCCATCACGCTGCCCGCGGCCTGCTCCGCAGGCATCTCCCCCTCCTCGTCGTCCACGAGCTCCGGGGTCTTTAGCTCGTCGAGCGAGGGCGCCTCCACGTGCGTGGATCTGACGATCAGCTGCGCCGGCTCCTCGGGGTCCGGGGGGCGGATCGGCGGCGGCTCGCGCCCGGCGGGCTGCTCGCCGGTGGCGCCCGCAGGCGCGGCGGGGGTCGCGATCTGACGGCCGATGAGGCGGGTGGTGTCGGCCAGGCCGCTGCCGGCGGAGCGCAGCACGGTCGCGATCGAGGCGCCGCTCAGCAGGGTCACGCCGACCACGAGCAGGAACGCGATCAGGATCTCGACGCCGACCTGCTGGACCAGGGCGTGAGCGACTTCGTAGAGGATCTGGCCGATCAGTCCGCCGCGATGCTCCACGAAGCCTGCCGCGAAGCGCGGGCCGGCGCCGCGCTGGCCGGAGCTGACCCCGAGCGTGCCGGCGGCCAGCGCGAGCAGGATCGCCCCGGTGAGGCTGAGCGTGCCGGTGCGCAGCGGGCGGCGCGGCATCAGCGGCGCGCAGAGCAGGATCAGGCCGGCGGCGATCATCGCCACCGGGGCGAGCGCGCGGGCACGGCCGATCGTGTACGCGAGCGCTGTGGAGAGACCCTGGCCGACGCTGCCGCCGGCCCAGCCGCCATAGATGACGAAGGCCATGAAGACGCCGACCGCCGTGAGCGCCAGGCCGAGCACGTCGCGCTGGCGCTGGTCGAGGTGCGGCAGGCTCGCCATCCACGATTGC
>DAHVAB010000102.1 GCA_027314825.1 Solirubrobacterales bacterium | reverse complement strand
GCATCTGGCGTGGGCTGTGAGATGCCATCGCCGTGAGGCGCAGGCGGGAGGTGCCCTGTGGGACGGTGGGCGGGCGGATCGCCTGGGCGAAGACGCCTCTCGCGAGCGCGGCCTCGCAGAGCCTCACCGCGTCCCGCTCGTCTCCGACGAGCAGGGGGATTATGTGCATATCGCCGGCGGCGACCGCGAAGCCCTCCTGCGCGAGCGCGCCGCGCAGCGTCGCCGCCGCGTTGTGCAGCTCGCCCACGAGGCCCGGATCGTCTCGCAGCAGCCGCAGGGCCGCGGCTGCTGCGGCGAGCGCTGGAGGCGGCGGCGCCGTCGAGAAGATCAGCGGCCGCGCGACGTTGACGAGGTAGTCGCAGAGCTCCTGGCCGCCGCAGACGTATGCCCCGTATGAGCCGAGCGCCTTGCCGAGCGTGCCGAGCAGCGCGCCGGCCTCGCGCTCCAGGCCTTCTCTGGCGAGGACGCCGCGGCCGCCGGGCCCGAGTGCGCCGATCGCATGCGCCTCGTCGACGAGCAGGCGTGCGTCGTGGCGGGCGGCGAGTGCGCCGATCTCACGCAGCGGCGCGATGTCGCCGTCCATCGAGAAGACCGAGTCGGTGACGATCAGCCTGCGCTCGTGGCGTCCGCCGCCGTGCTGCTCCAGGCACTGCTGGAGGTGCTCGATGTCGCGATGGCGGTAGACGACGACGTCCGCACGGCTGAGCCTGCAGCCGTCGACGATCGAGGCGTGGTTGAGCGCATCGGAGAAGACGACGTCGCCGCGGCCGGCGAGCGCGCCGATCACGCCGATGTTCGCGAGATAGCCGGAGCCGAAGAGCAGGCAGGACTGCGTCCCGTGGAAGTCGGCGAGCTCGCGCTCGAGCTCGCGGTGAATGCTCATCGTCCCGGAGACGAGCCGCGAGGCGCCGGCGCCGGCGCCCCAGCGCTCCGCCGCGGCGGCTGCGGCGGCGCGAACGGCGGGGTGCTCGGCGAGGCCGAGATAGTTGTTCGAGCAGAGCAGGGTCACCTCGCGGCCATCCAGGGTGACCGTGGGGCCCTGAGCGCTGGAGACGAGCCGCGTGCTGCGCTGCAGGCCCCGCTCAGCAAGCGATGCCAGGCGCGCCGCGACGTCGCTCACCATGCCTCCAGCGGTCAATCGCCGGCTGTCGGCTCGCCGCGCCCAGACGCCGCGGAGGCCAGCACGCCGGCGTTGGGGGCGCCATCGGGCCGCGGCGGCACAGATCGCTTGGCCTGGAAGCGCAGCTGGGTGGAGGGGTCCCACAGGCGCACCGTCAGCCCCGCGCCCTGCTCGCCGCCCGCACCAGCTTCTATGTGCTCCTCGACGATGTCCGGGGTCTCGCCGCGCAGCCATCCTGAGCGGTTGTCTGGACGTGGGTTGGCACCGTTGTCTGGCTGGCGAGCGACGTTGAGGCCGCGCTTCTCGAACATCTCCCTGTCCTGCTCAGGGGTGTTGCCCAGGGTCGTGAGGAAGTTGCCCATCATCACGCCGTTGATGCCGGCTTCCACGGCCATCTCCTGCAGCTGCGCGAGGTTCTGGATGCGCCCGCCGCAGAGGCGCAGCAGCGCCTCAGGCAGGATCAGCCGGAAGATCGCGATCCACTTCACCGCCTCCCAGGGATCCATCGTCTCGCGGTCGCCGAACTTCGTGCCAGGGTTGGGGATGAGCAGGTTGATGGGCACGCTGGTGGGGTTGATCTCCGCGAGCTGGAAGGCCATCTCCACGCGCTGCTGCCTGCTCTCGCCGAGGTTGAGGATGCCGCCCACGCAGGTCTCAAGGCCCGCCTCCTTGACGGCTTCGATCGTGCGCACGCGGCCCTCGTAGCGGACGGTGCTGGAGACCTCTGGGTAGTAGCTCTCCGCCGTCTCGACGTTGTGGTGGACGCGCTGGATGCCCGCCTGCTTCAGCGCCTTCGCGCGCTCCGTCGACATGTGGCCGATCGACGCGCAGCGCTTGAGGTTGGTGTGCTCCGCGACGAGCCTGGCGCCCTCCAGGATCTTCTCGAAGTCTCGTTTGGATAGCCCCTGGCCCTGCGTGACCATGCAGAAGCGGTGCGCTCCGGCGGCCTCCGCCGCCTTCGCGTGCTGAAGGATCTGCTCAGGGTCCATCATCGCGTGCATCGGCGTCTGCGCTTCCGCAAACCGTGACTGGGCGCAGAACCCGCAGTCCTCCGCGCAGCCGCCAGACTTCGCGTTGACGAGCGAGCACATGTCCGTGGAGTCCGCGAAGCGCTCTGTGCGGGCCTCCCAGGCGCGCTGCACGAGAGCTTCGATCTCGGCGTGGTCCTCGATCTCGCCGAGGCTGAGGGCCTCTTCGCGGGTGATTAGTGGCTGCATCGGCGCTTCTCCGTCGTCGGATGGGGGCGTGCGGGCGCCATGGACAGTATCTGGAAGCGGGGATGGCCGGCGATGTGCTCGCCTTGCGGGCGGCTTCATGGGAATGGGTATGGCCGGCGCTGTGCTCGCCTCGCAAGCGGCTCTACTCCAGCACGGGCAGCCTCCGCTCCAGCCACCGTGGCAGCCACCAGATCCGCGCCCCGAGGGCCCGCATCACGGCCGGCAGCAGCACGAGTCGCACGATCGTCGCATCGAGCAGCACGGCGATCGTCAGACCGACACCGAACTGGCGCAGAGGGACGACGTCGGCGCTCGTGAAGGCGAGGAAGACGGCCGTCATGATCGCGGCCGAGCCGGTGATCACTCCGGCGGTGTGGCGCAGCCCGTGCCGGATCGCCTCCTCGGGATCTCTGCTCTCGACCCACCGCTCGCGCATGCGGGTGAGCAGGAAGACCTCGTAGTCGATGGAGAGCACGAACATGATCGAGATGATCCCGGCACCGGAGGCCGCGTCTATATAGCCGGGGCCGCCGAGGACGTGCGTCGCGGTGAGCAGCTGCAGGACGCCGAGCGCGACGGCGATCGTCGCGAGGTTGAGGGTGACCGCGATCACCGGCAGCGGGAGCGCGCGCAGGATGAGGATCAGGGTCAGAACCGCGACGAGGGCGAGCGCGCCGACGAGCCAGGGGACACGCTGCGTGTTGGCGTTCTTGTAGTCGAGAAGGTACTGCGCGCCCTGGCCGATCTGCACGGTGCTGGCGGTTGCGGTGGCCAGCGCCGGGAGGGCGGCGCGCAGTCGCCGGCTGAGCTTCGCGGTCGCGGCGGCGTTCGGCGCGCTGTCGGCGACCACCATGATCCGCGCGGTCTGCCCGCCGCCGTTGACGTTGACGAGCTGGGAGACCTGTTCGCGCAGCGGCGAGACGGTGCCGTCCAGGGCGCTCAGCACCAGGTAGCCGGAGTCCAGCGCGTGCGGGGAGTCGGCGTGCAGGACGCGATAGTCGCGCCGGTAGGCGGCGAGCATCGCCGCGTAGCGGGCGAGCGGCGTGCGCGTTCGCGCCAGGCCGGCGGCGAGGGCGCCGCTGCGGCCGTGGGCTTCGCTCAGCCCGCCGGCGAGCCGTTCGCCACCGCCGGCAAGGCGGCCGAGCCCGCCCGCCAGCAGCTGCTCGCCGGAGCTCAGCCGGCCCAGGCCGCCGGCGAGCCGTTCGCCGCCGCCGGCAAGGCGACCGAGCCCGCCCTGCAGCCTCCGGTCTCCGGCATGGAGCCGTTCCAGCCCGCCCCGCATCTGCCGGCTGCCGGATGCGAGGCGCCCGGTCCCATTGGCGAGCCGCGCGCTGCCGGCGCTGAGCGCCCCGAGCCCGCCCGCGAGCCGTTCGCTTCCACCGTGCAGGCTCTCCATCCCGCCGGTGAGCCGTTCGGCCCCGCCGCTCAGGCTCTGAAGGCCGCCGCCGAGCTTATGCCCCCCCGCGGCCAGCTTCTCCAGGGCTTCGTGCAGGCGTTCGGCGCCCTGGGCCGATTCCGCCGTGCCGCTGCTCACCCGGTCGGCGCCGCTGGTGAGCTGATCCAGCGCCGTGGTGAGCGCTTCCAGCTGCGCAGGCAATGCGGCGAGCGCGTGCAGGCCTTCGTGCATCGCCGCTTCGATCTGCGCGATCTGCCCGCCTTCGTCTTCTTCGATCAGGCCGGCGAGGGAGCTCAGCTGACCGATGATCAGCGCCCGCTGCTGCGCTTCGCCGGGAGTGCCGGCGGTTCCGGCGCCCCCGCCGGGCGTGCCGCCGGGCGCGGCAGCGCCCCCGCCGCGGCCGGCGCCAGCAGCGACCCCGCTGCCGGCTTCGCCGGCCTCACCCATCGTCTGAAGCTCGCGGATCGCCTGAGCGAGGCGTTCGCGGAGCACGCCGTCCGCGCTCTGCAACGATTCGATGAAGCTGGCCCAGGAGGAGAGCTGGCGCGCGAGCGCCTGCACCGGCCCGAGCGCGGTGTGGACGGTCGAGTCGAGCGTGCTCATGGCGCGCGCGAGCTGGGCGGCGCCGGCGGCCAGGATCCGGTCTGCGGCGGCGAGCTGGGCGGCGCCCGCGGCCGCTTCGTCGATCCCGCTCGCCAGGCGCGAGGAGCCGCCGGCCGCTTCGGCGAGGCCGTCGCGCACCTGCTGCGCGCCGGCGCTCGCGCGGCCGGTTTCGCTCGCCAGCACGCTTGCGCCGCGGTGGGCTCGATCGGTTTCCCGGTGCAGCCGCTCGGCGCCTGAGTGGGCCTGGCGGGCGCCGTGGGCGAGCTGCCGGGCTCCGTTGGCGGCGCGCCCGGTCTGAGCGCTCAGGCGGGCGGCGCCGCTGCGGGCGTGGCGCGTGCCGGCGGTGAGCCGTCTCGCCCCGGCCTGTGCGGCGCCTGTCCGGCCGGCGATGCGCAGGGCGCCGCTGCGTGCGCTGCGGCTGCCTTGGGTGAGCGATGCGGCGCCGGCCGCCGCCGTCGCGAGGCCGTGACGCAGCAGGCCGACCGCGCCGTCGGCCTGCGTGAGGCCTCTCCGCAGGCCGGCGATTCCCCGCTGAGCGCCGGCCAGGTGCGCGGGGGCGGCGACGAGCTCGGAATGAGCGGCTTCGAGCGTGTGCTGAGCGCCCGCGACGGAGGCCGGTCCGAGCACGGCCGCGACGTCGGGAGTAGCGGCGATCTGCTTCTGCCAGCGGATGATCGCCTTCAGGCGGGCGGTGGTGGTTATCGGCCCGTGCTGTGCGTCGGCGACGATCGTGAACGGCGCCGTCCAGCCCGGCCCGATCGTGCGTTCAACCATCCTCACGGCCACCCGTGCCGGGCTGCCGGCGGGCAGCTCGGCGGCGTCCGGCGGGCCCATCCGCAGGGCGCTGGCCGGGGTCGCCAATGCGAGCATCGCCGCCAGGATCGCGGGAACGGTGATCGCCGGATGGGCGATCAGGCGCTCGGCGACGCTCCATATCCGGCTGCGCTCGTCGTCGCGCCGTCGCCTGGGCAGGCGCACCTCGAAGCGGTTGAGCCGGGGTCCGAGCAGGCGCAGCAGCGCCGGCATCGCGGTGAGCGCGAGCGCGACGCTGAGCAGGCCGGAGATCACGACTCCGATCGCGACCGGGCCGAGCAGCCCCGGCGTGGCGACCGCGCTCGCGGCGAGCATCGTCAGCGCGAGCGTGCCGCCCGCGGCGGCGATCGTGCGCCCGGCCGATCCGGCCGCGATGCTCACCGCCTCCTGGTGGCCGTGGCCGGCCGCCAGCTCCTGGCGCACGCGGGAGACCATCAGCAGCGCGTAGTCGACCCCGAGCGCGAGCGCCATCATCGCCGCGATCGCCACGCCCAGCGAGTTGACCGGGGTCAGGAAGCTTGCGAGCCAGAGCAGCCCGCGCCCGGCGGCGACGGTGGCGCCGCCCATCACGAGCGGCACGGCGGCCGCGACCGGCGAGCGGAAGACGAGCAGCAGCACGATGATCAGCACCGGCAGCGCGTAGAGCTCCGCGCGCACCGTGTCGGCCATCGTCGCCTTCTGCAGCGCGACGCCGATCACCGCCACGCCCGTCAGGTAGCTGTGCACGGGCCCGTGGATGTCGGTTGCCAGCAGGCGTTCGGTGAGCGGGACGACCGAGAGGGCCCGATCGGGCGGGCGGACGTAGTTGACGAGGACGAAGACGGCGCCGGGGTGGGGGCGCAGCGTGCGGGATGCGCCCGCCCCGTCCCACGGCGAGAGCACATCGATGCGGCGAGTCGCGCGCAGGGAGGAGACCAGGCGCCGGCCCTGCGCGTCGAGGGCGCCGCGCGGGCCGCGGAGCAGGATCGCGACCGGGACGGTGTTGCCGAAGCGCGCCCGCAGCATCGCTTCCGCGCGGGCCGAGGGCGTGCCGGGCACGGCGAGGGTCATCGGGCTCAGCCGGCCTTCGATCCCGGCGCCGAGCCCGGTGAGCGCGATCACCGCGACCGCCCATGCGATTAGGATCGTCCAGGAGCGGCGGGATGCGCGGGCTCCCAGCGGGCGCGAGGTGCCTGTGGGCGGTCGTCCCGCCGGCTGATGCGTCCGCCGGCGCGGCGTGGGAGCGGGCCGCGGGCGGGAGCTTCGGGATCTGGGGTTTCGCATGCTGGCTCGCCTCCGTGTGTGCTTGCCCTCAACGCCCGCTGCGCGGGCTATGCCTGCGGCACTCCTCAAACCCTCTGATAGTGGACCTTATCTAAATAGGGAAGACTATGCAAGTAGCGGCCGATATTTTTTTTGAGGGAGAGCGCACGGCGCGAGGCACCGGCTGCCTCCGCGCGGGTCGTTCTGTTCGGCCTGCACGGATGGGGCGGCGCTCGGCATGCGCCGGGGGGTGGTGCGTTCTCTTCGGCCCGGGTCCCCGCTGGATCGCTCGGTGCCCGCCCGCGCGTGGCGGCGGAGGCGCGTCGCCTGCCCGGCCGGTCCCCGGCGGCAGACGTCTGTCGTCTGCTCGTCCACTCCGTGGCGGCCCCGTCAAGCGGCGGCACGCGGACGCCGATCAATGCGGGGCCAGCCTGTGTCACCGACCAGACAGAGAGAGGCGATGCCGCAACGCTCAGTCCAGAGCAGCGACCCGTTCAGCTCCGAGAGAGCGGAGGCCGATGCGCTGAAGCGGGAGATGACCGAGCTCGGCGAAAGGTTGCTGGGGCGTGCTGAGGAGGTGGTCGAGGCGATCACTGCGCGCGCGCTGCGCAGGAGGGCTCAGGAGGGCGCGACGGCGCTCGATCGGTCGGTCGAGGAGAGCTTCACGCGGCTGGGCCTGCTCTCGACCGCTGCGGTCGGCCGCTGGCTGGCCGGGGAGCCGGTCGACGTCGCCTCCGCGGTCGGCGAGGAGTTCTCGCGGGTGTTTGCCCAGATGGCAGCCTCCAACGAGGTTCCGCTCGGGGAGGTTGTGCGGCGTTGCCGCTACTGGCGGGATGGCTGCCAGCTGCTCCTGCGCGAGTCCGCCGAGCTCGGGCTGGCCGGGGAGGATGCGCTGGCGGGCGCATGCGAGGCGATCCAGCGCGCCGCCGATCGCACGGTCGCGCAGATGAGCGCGATCTTCGACGGGGAGCGAACGCGCGTCAAGGAGGAGCTCGCGCGGCGCCAGCGCGAGCTCTCCTTCCTGGCCACCCACGATCCGCTCACCGGGTTGGCCAACCGCGCCCTCCTGCTGGGGAGCCTGGAGGGGCGGCTCGCGCTCGCGGAGCGCGAGAGCCGTGAGGTCGCGGTGCTCTTCATCGACCTCGACGACTTCAAGCTCGTCAACGATGCGCTCGGCCACAGCGCGGGCGATCGACTGCTGATCGCGGTCGCCGCGGCGCTGCGGGGCGTTACCCGCAAGGCGGACACGCTCGGCCGGTTCGGCGGCGACGAGTTCGTCGTGGTCGCGGACGGGCCGTGGCCGGACGGCGGCCCGAGAGCGATCGCCGACCGGCTGCTCTCCGCCTTCGCGGAGCCGTTCGTGGTGGAGGGTCGCGCGCGCCGCCTGCGGATCGCGGCCAGCGTCGGGCTCGCCGTCTGGACCGCGACCTCGCCGGTCTCGGCGGAGCATCTGCTGAGCAACGCCGACACGGCGATGTACTGCGCGAAGGCGCGCGGAGGCGGCTGCGAGCTGTTCGAGCCGGAGATGCAGGAGCGGCTGCGCGGCGAGCTGGCCCGGCGGTGGGCCGGAGCGGTGGCCGCCGCCGTGCGCGGCGCGACCGCCTTCGGGGCCCGATGCGTGGCGCGAGGGACGAGTGCCC
>DAHVAB010000101.1:5203-8086 GCA_027314825.1 Solirubrobacterales bacterium | reverse complement strand
AGGGCCCGGTTATGGCCAGCGACTCCCCGGCCTGGATCCGGAGGTCCAACCCCTCCAGGATCAGCCGGCCCGTGGCCGCGGCGCGCAGGCCCATCGCCGGCTCGGCCTGCACGCTCAGCCCCGACGTGCTCGACTCGATCGCGAACAGAGCCGGGCCGGCGTGGGTGGGATCCTCGATCTCCGCGGCGACGACGAACAGCTCGCACTCCCCCGCCCGCGCGATCAGCGCCTTCGCGCCGTCGAGCACCCAGTCGGCGCCGTCGCGACGCGCACGCGTATGAAGCCTGGCTGGATCGAAGGCGGCCCGCGGCTCCAGCAGCGCCAGCGCGGCGGCCGGCGGCTCGGAGCCGGTGAAGGCCGGCAGGTAGGCGGCCTGCTGCTCGGCGGTGCCCCACTGGCCGATCGCGGGGGCCACCGCGCCGGGGGCGAGCGCCGCGTAGGCGATGCCCGCGTCTCCGTGCGCGAGCGCCTCGGCGATCAGCGTCCCGGCCACGGCGGCGCGCTGGCCCATGACCCCGTCGAGCTGCTCGGGCACTCCGAGCATGTTCACGCCGAGCTCGCTGGTCTGGGCGATCAGCTCCGGCGGGGTCGCGCACGCGGCGTCGGCGGCCTGCGCGGCCGGGCGCACCTTCTCGGAGGCGAAGTCGCGCACCGCTTCGCGCAGCATCTGCTGCTCGTCGTCCGGGGTGATGTCGAAGAGGTCGCGGGAGCCGGCGCGGGCCTGGCGGGCCGGGCCGCCGCTCAGCCGCTTTGCCACCTTGAAGGTCCTGCTGGCCGCGGTGGCCGTCCGGAAGCCGTCCCGGGTCGCCCGGAAGAGGGCCCGCTCGATGTGCTTGCGAATCCCGATCCGATCGAGGATCTCCGAGCCGGCGATCGCGCCCAGCGCTTTCAGCCCGGCTCCCATGCTCCGCTCGGCGACGCCGCCGCCTCCATTCGCGCTCATGCTGTCAAACCCCGCTCTCGGTCGTCTTGTTCTTTGGCTTCGCCGGCGTCTGCGAGCGTCTGGCGCCGCCGGCCGCGCCATATGACGAGCGCGCTCGCTCTCCGAGCGTCGCCACGCGCCCTTCCAGATGGATGCCGCCGGCGCCGCCCGAGCCGCCGCGCAACAGCGCGAGCTCGATCTGCGCCCCGCTCGCACCGGCGCCCCGGGCCTCCCCGGCGGCCCCGGCCTTCCCGGCGGCCCCGCCGGCCCCGGCCCTCTCGGCGTCCCCGCCGGCCCCGGCCTTTCCGGCGTCCCCGCCGGCCCCGGCCCTCTCGGCGGAGGCGAACCGGACCGTCGAGGGCAGCAGCACGGGCGCCCGGAAGCGGACCTGCGCCTCGAAGGCGTCGGGCAGGCGCCCCTGCAGCGCCGCCAGGCAGCGCGCCTTGCTCCACATCCCGTGCACGATCGCACGGGGGAAGCCGAACGCCTTCGCGCTGAGCGCGTGCATGTGGATCGGGTTGCGGTCGCCGGAGACCGCGGCATAGCGGCGGCCGAGATCGCCGGGCAGGCGCCAGCTGGCCGCGCCCGCCTGGCCCTCCAGCTCCGCGCCGGCCAGCCGCTGCGGCTCGGGCGCCTCCGAGGAGCCACGGCCGCGGCGCAGCATCGTGCTCGTCTCCTCCCAGACGACCTCGCCGCCCGCACTGATGGTGGTGATCAGCGAGAAGGCCTGGCCGCTGCGGTGCGGCGAGAGCCCCGTCGGCCGCACCGCGATCGCGAGCTCCTCGCCCGGGCCGATCGGCCTGTGCTGGACGATCGTGTTCTCGATGTGCACGAGCCCGACCGCCCCGAAGGGGAAGCCGCCGTCCGCCATCACCGCCATGTGCAGCGGGAAGGCGAGGATGTGCGGATAGGTCGGCGGCAGATGCGTGCCGAGGGTGAAGCCGCAGACCTTCGCGTAGGCGGCCACGCGCTCGGGGTCGCTGCGCACGCCCTCCAGGCGCAGCTCGATCGCTGGGATCTCGCCGCCCCGGCCGGGGATGAACGGCAGCAGGCTGGCGCCCGGGATCATCGGCGCCGCGGCGCGCAGGTAGAGCGGCAGGATGCTCGGCGAGCGCTCGACGGTCCTGATCGCCATCACGCCCCCAGCAGGCTCTGCCCGCAGACCCTGACGACATTGCCGTTCACGCCGCCGGAGGCCGGCGATGCCAGCCAGGCGATCGTCTCGGCCACATCGACCGGCTTGCCGCCCTGGCTCATGCTGTTCATCCGCCGTCCGGCTTCGCGCAGCGCGATCGGCATCTTCGCGGTCATCTGGGTCTCGATGAACCCGGGAGCGACCGCGTTGATCGTGATCTTCCTGGCGGCCAGCTCTCCCGCGAGCGCCTGCACCATTCCGATCACGCCGGCCTTGGAGGTCGCGTAGTTGGTCTGCCCGGCGTTGCCGGCGATCCCGCTCATCGAGGAGACGCAGACGATCCGGCCGTTGGGCCTGATCAGCTTGCGGGAGATGAGCTCCTCGTCGATCCGCTCCTGGGAGGAGAGGTTGATCTCCATCAGCGAGCTCCAACGGTCCTCGGGCATCTTCGCGAGCGTGCGGTCCTTGGTGACGCCCGCGTTGTGGACGACCACGTCGACCCCTCCGGCGAGGCTCTCGGCGATCCTCTGCGGAGCGTCGGCTGCGGTGATGTCGAGCTCGATCGTCTCGGCGCCGAGCCGTTCCGCCGCCCGCGCCAGCTCGGGCGCGAGCGCCGGCACGTCGAGCAGCGTCAGGGCGGCGCCGTCGCGGTGCAGCGTCTCCGCGATCGCCAGGCCGATCCCGCGGGAGGCGCCCGTGACGAGGGCCCTGACGCCGGCCAGCGGCCGCTGGAGGTCGAGCCGCTTAGGCGCCGGCGCCACCGCGGCGCCGATCCGGATCACCTGGGCTGAGACGTATGCGGAGCGCGGCGAGAGCAGGAAGCGCA
>DAHVAB010000101.1:0-5193 GCA_027314825.1 Solirubrobacterales bacterium | reverse complement strand
TGGCACGCACCTGGGCGAGCCGTTCGAGATCCGTCGGAGAACGATCACTGACCTCCCGCCACCGGTGCCCAAGGTCTTCGATGTGGAGATCCCTCGCTACACGTGCCCCGGCTGTCATCGGAGGGTCGAGCCGATCTCGCCCTCGGCGCCCTGCGCCACGTAGACGAGCTGGACGGTGACGCCGCGGCCGATCTCCTTGGCCAGCGAGCGGGTGAAGCCCTCCAGCGCGCGCTGGGCGGTGGCCGCGCGGGGCGGCAGGCCCTCCGGCGGAGCTCCGAGCACGACGATCCGCCCGCAGGGCTCGATGCGCCGCACGTTGGGATGGAAGAAGCGCTGCAGCTCGACCAGGCCGTCGGATGCCGCGATCCCGGTCGCGTCGAAGACGAGCGCCTTGACCGGGGCCTCGCCGGGGGCGGCCTGCTCGGCGCCGATCTCCTGCAGAGCCTCGGCGATGGCGTCTGCGAGCCGGCCCTCCGGCGCCTGGCCGGTGAGCACGGGGCCGGCGATGGCGGGCGCGCCCGGGCGGTAGCGCTCGAGCTTGACCGGTCGCGGCAGGCCGAGCTGCTTGGCCAGCATCTGGCCCGGCGGGGTGTTCACGATCTGTGCGTAGATGTCCGTGCTCATCATTTGGCGCCCCCTGCGCTCTGCAGCGCGGCGACGACCCCTTGGCCGCCGGCCGCGCAGATGCTGATCAGTCCCCTGCCGGAGCCGCGCTCGTGCAGCTCCTTGGCCAGGGCGGCGACGATCCGCCCGCCGGTGGCCGCGAAGGGATGGCCCGCGGCGAGCGAGCCTCCGTTTATGTTGAGCCGTGCGCGGTCGATCGCGCCGAGCGGCTTCTCGCGTTCGAGCCGCTCCGCGCAGAAGCGCTCGTCCTCCCATGCCGCAAGGGTGCAGAGCACCTGGGCGGCGAAGGCCTCGTGGATCTCATAGAGGTCGAAGTCCTGCAGCGTGGCTCCCAGGCGATCGAGCATCTTCGGCATCGCGTAGGCAGGCGCCATCAGGAGCCCTTCGCGCTTGTGGACGTGGTCGACCGCGGCCGTCTGCGCATCGATCAGATGGGCGAGGACCGGCAGGCCGCGCTCGGCCGCCCACTCCTCGCTTGCGAGCAGCACCGCCGAGGCTCCGTCGGAGAGCGGCGTCGAGTTGCCGGCGGTCATCGTGCCGTCCGGGCCGCCGAAGACGGGGGCCAGCCTTGAGAGCTTCTCGGGCGTGGAGTCCGCACGGAGGTTCTGGTCGCGCTCCAGGCCGAGGTAGGGGGCCACCAGGTCGTCGTTGAAGCCGCGCTCGTAGGCGGCCGCGAGGTTTCTGTGGCTGGCCGCGGTCAGCTCGTCCTGCTCGGCGCGGGAGATTCCCCACTCGGCCGCCATGATCGCGCAGTGCTCGCCCATCGAGAGGCCGGTCCGCGGCTCCGCGTTGCGGGGGATCGAGGGCACGATGTGCTGGGGGCGAACCCGCAGCAGCTGCCTGGCGCGACCCTGGACCGAGCGCTCCCTGTTCAGATCGAGGAAGATCTGGCGCAGGTCCTCGTTGATCGCGAGCGGCGCGTCGGAGGTGGTGTCCACCCCGCATGCGATCCCGCAGTCGATCTGCCCGAGCGCGATCTTGTTGGCGATCAGGATCGTGGTCTCCAGGCCGGTGCCGCAGGCCTGCTGGACGTCGTAGGCCGGGGTCTCCGGCGCGAGGCGCGAGCCGAGCACGCTCTCGCGGGTCAGATCGCGGTCGCGGGAGTGCTTCAGGACCGCGCCGCCCGCGACCTCGCCGAGCGTCTGGCCCTGCAGCGAGAAGCGCTCGACCAAGCCTTCGAGCGCGGTCGTGAGCATGTCCTGGTTGGATGCGTGCGAGTAGACCGAGTTGGATCGTGCGAACGGGATCCTGCTGCCCCCGACGATCGCGACTCGGCGCGGTGAGTCGATCAAGTGCCCTTCTCCTTTGCTTTGCGGGATTTGCGCTCCCCCTCCCTCGCCTCGCGGGATCGGTGCTCCCCCTCCCTTGCGTCGCGGGATCGGTGCTCCCCCTCCCTGCCGGAGCGCAGGCGCAGGCCCGGCTCCACGGTGCTTATCAACAGCTCCGCCGCCTGCGAGGCGGGGATCGCGCCGCTGGCAAGCCACCAGCGGGCGAGCGCCTCCGCGGCGCCGAGCAGCGCGGCCGAGAGCGCCTCCACCTCGACGCGGGCCTGGGCGCGGCGGCGCTCCGGCAGCCGCGCCAGCAGCGAGCCGGCGACCATCTGGGCGAGCAGGCCGCGGTACTCGGCGACGCGACCGGCGACCGCGCCGACGTGGGCGGAGGTCTCGTCGAAGAGCACGGCCCACGCCGCCCGGTCGCCCTCCAGGAAGTCGAAGAAGGCGTGAACCCCTGCGCTCAGCGCCTCGACCGGCCCGGCGGCGCCCGCGACCGCATCGGCGATCATCGGCAGCAGCGCGTCGCCGGCCCGCTCCATGCAGGCGATGTAGAGCCGCTCCTTGTTTCCGAAGTAGTTGTAGAGCAGCGGCTTGGTGACCCCGACGGCCGCTGCGAGATCGTCCATTGTGACCGCGGCGTAGCCGCGGCGCGCGAACTGCTCGTGGGCGACCGTGAGCATCTGCTCCATCCGATCCGCCCTGGGCAGACGTGTGCGGGGCGGACTCGCGGGCGCCGTCCCGGCTGATGTCGACACGCTCACCCGAGCGATATTACCCGCATATAAATTTATACCAAGGTAACTGTGAGCGATCGCACACTCCGGACCGCACTCGAACGACGGCCGCGGTGAACGGACCTCAGGCGAGCGAGAATCCGGGAAGATGACCGCAGCGGCGCAGAGAACCTGATGGAAGATCGAGGCATCGGCGGGAGGATCTGGCTTGCGCTCAGGCGCGGCTGGCGCTGGGGCGCGCGCAGGATGCGCGGGCAGATGGTGCAGATGGCCGGCGGCCCCGCCCGGGCGCGGGTGATCTTCCTCTTCGGGGCGGTGCTCGCGCTCTCCAGCGCCGACACGGCGACGGTCGGGGCCGTGGCGCCGCAGCTGGAGAAGGCTCTGCACATCGGGCCGTTCCAGATCGGGCTGCTCAGCGCGGTGGCGCTGCTGGTCGGCGCTCTGCTCGTGCTGCCGATCGGGCTGCTCGTCGACCGGACCAAGCGGGTGCCGCTGCTGGCCGTCAGCATCGTGACCTGGAGCGTCGCCTCCTTCGTGGGCGGCCTGGCCGGCAGCTACTCGACGCTGCTGCTGGACCGGCTCGCGCTCGGCGCGGTCGCCGCCACGGCGGGGCCGGCGATCGCCTCGCTGACCGGCGACTACTTCCCGGCCCGGGAGCGCGGGCGCGTCTACGGCTACATCCTCGCCGGCGAGTTCGTCGGGATGGCGTTCGGGTTCGTGGTGAGCGGAGCGCTGGCGAGCCTGATCTCCTGGCGGGCCGCCTTCATCTTCCTGGCCTTTCCCGGCCTGCTGCTCGCCCGCACCCTCTGGCGCACGGTGCCCGAGCCTCAGCGCGGCGGCCAGAGCCGCCTGCGGATCGGAGCGCCGGACTTCGCCGATCAGGCGCGCGCGGCCGAGACGGGCGCAGACCTCGGATTCGATCAGGCGTTCGCCGAGACCGAGGAGCAGGACCTCGCCCACCATGCGGCCCGCCGTCGCGGCGTGCAGCCCAATCCGAGGCTGGTGCTGCGATCAGACCCAGCCGAGATGGGGCTGGTCCACGCGGTCCGCTACATCCTCTCGATCCGCACGAACGTGCTGCTGATCGTCAGCTCCGCGCTCGGCTACTTCTTCCTCGGCGGGCTGCAGACGTTCGTGCTCTCCTTCGTGATGGGCCACTACCACGTGAGCGAGGCGGACGCGATCCTGGTCGCCGCCGTGCTGGTGGTCGGGGGGCTGATCGGCACGCTCGCCGGCGGCGGCCTCAGCGACATGATGCTGCGGCGCGGCTACCTGGAGGCGCGAGTCTGGATGCCCGCGGTCTGCTACCTCGGCGCGGCCGGCCTGCTGGTACCGGGAATCCTGGGCAGCTCGCTCACTCCCGCGGTGTGGTTCGACGCCGGCGGCGCCGCGCTGCTGGCCGCGGCCAACCCGCCGCTGGATGCGGCGCGGCTCGACATCATGCCCGCCAGCCTGTGGGGGCGCGCAGAGGGGACCCGGACCTTCCTGCGCTCCTTCGCACAGGCGCTGGCGCCGCTGCTGTTCGGGGCGCTGACCAGCCTGATCGCGGGCATCGCCCCCCAGCAGGCGCCGGTCGGCACGCACCCCGGCCCGATCTCCCCGAGCGAGGCGGAGGGGCTGATGGTCACGTTCCTGATCATGCTGAGCGCGCTCGCCGCCGCCGGCTTCGTTCTGCTGCGGGCACGGATGACCTACCCGACCGACGTGGCCACGGCGGCCGCCTCCCAGCAGCGGCGGCGCCCTATCGCGGACACCGTGGTGCATCGCTCTACCCGTTTATAGTTGTGCTATTGTGCGCTGCCTCACAAGGACACCGTCGATCACGGAGGAGCGCAGAGATGAGCCCAATGCCCCGCTGGCCCCTTGAGCGTGTGCTGTTCGCGCTCGCCGGCACCGTCGTGCTTGCGAGCGCGCTGCTCGCAGCCGTCGTCTCACCATGGTTTCTGCTGCTCACGGCGTTCGTCGGAGTCAACCAGTGGCTGTTCGTGCTCGTCGGCAACTGCCCGGCATCGGTGATCCTGAAACGGACGTGCGGGCTGCAGTCGGTGACCCGGCAGCGTGCTGCCGCGGGCGAGCTGCGAGCGGTGCCGCGCCGTTCCGGCGCCTGAGCGGCCGGCGGACCCGCCGACGCAGAGCCACAGCTGCCACCACGCCGCGAGCGCGCGCATCGTCGTTCGCCGCGGCGGCGGCGAGAGCTCACACCACGCGAACCGCGCTCCCGCCCGGAGGGCGGGCCTCATCACATCAATAGGGGACGCGCTTGGCGTGCTTGGCGTGGCGCTGCAGGCGGAAGGCGGCGAGGCCGTCGCGGTGGTCGCTCGCGCAGGCGTTGAAGGTGTGTTTGGCCCACAGGTGGTTGCCGTGGCGGAGCATCACATACACCTTCACGGTCAGCTTGCCTTTCACCGCGCGGCGGGCGTCGGCTCGCACCTCGATCGCACGGCCGCGCCGAATCACTTTCACGCGCTTGCGGTTCACGCGCGCGTGCACCCACCTCATATGCTTGCGATCCATCCTGTTGAGGTGGATCGTGATCGTGAAGGAGTGAAGCGAGACGCACA
>DAHVAB010000100.1 GCA_027314825.1 Solirubrobacterales bacterium | reverse complement strand
GGAGCCGCTGAAGGAGCTGTTCGAGCGAGCCGGGATCCGGACCGAGCTGCGCCTGGACATAGATGTGGTCGTGTGGTCCAAGCTTGCGATGGCCGCGCCGATGAACCTGCTTGCGGCGCTCACGCGACTGAGCATCGGCGGCGTGATCGACGACCCCGGGCTCTGCGCGTTGCAGCGTCAGATGACAGCGGAGATCGTCGAGGTGGCCCAGGCTCGAGGCATACCGCTCCATCTCGAGGATGCGCTGAGGCACGCCGAGCACACCTACGGCGCCGCTCGCGCTCACCTGCCGTCGATGTTGCAAGATGTGATGAGCGCTCGCTCCACAGAGGTCGAGGCGCTGGCAGGCGTACTGGTCGGCGAGGCGCACCGGCTGGGAGTCGACGTTCCGGCCACCGCGATCGTATGGGCGCTTGCCGCCGCTCTCGACGATCCTCACGGCGTCACGGCATGGCCCGTCTGACGGCGTGGGACTCCAGCGAGTCCAGATCGCTCGCTCCCAGCAGGATCATGGTCCGCCGCATCTCCTCGGCGAGGATCGCGATCGCGCGGGCGACGCCGGCCTCGCCCGCGGCCGCCAGGCCCAGCAGGTAGGGGCGCCCGATCAGGCACCCCGTGGCGCCGAGGGCGATCGCCTTGACGATGTCGGCGCCGCGGCGGATCCCTGAGTCCAGGAGCACTTCGCAGCGACCTTGCACTGCCGCCACTATCTCCGGCAGGAGATCGATCGGCGCCGCCGCGGTCCCGAGCTGGCGCCCGCCGTGGTTGGAGACGACGATCGCATCGACGCCATGCTCCAGGGCCCTCGTCGCATCCTCGGCGGCGAGGATCCCCTTCAGCGCTAGGCGTCCCGGCCAGATCTCGCGCAGCCAGCTCACTGCCCGCCAGTCCAGAGAGGTGTCGAGCTGGCGTGCCACGTCCTCGACGATCGACGATCGGTCGGCTGCGAAGGCGAGGTTCGCGAACGCGATCCGCTCGCCGCGCAGGAAGTCCCACGTCCAGCGTGGACGCAGGACTCCGTCGAGAAGGACGCGCGGCCGGATCGCCGGCGGAATCGTCAGGCCGTTGCGCAGGTCGCGCTCGCGAAGCCCCGAGATCTGCGAGTCGACGGTGAGCATGAGCGCCGTGCACCCCGCGGCTCGCGCCCGGTCGAGCAGGCTCCTGCAGACCCCGCGGTCGCGCAGCATGTAGAGCTGGAAGATCATCGGCCCAGGCGCAGCCGTCGCGATCTCCTCCAGGGGAACGCTGGACATGGTGGAGACGGTGTACGGGATCTGCGCGGCGGCGGCCGCGCGCGCGACGGGCGGCTCGCCGTCGCGGTGCACGAGCCGTGTGAGGCCGGTGGGAGCGAGCGCGATCGGCAGCGAGGAGGCGATGCCGAGTATCTCGGTCGTCGTGTCGACGCGGCCCACGCCACGCAGCGCCCTTGGGATCAGGGCGATGGCGTCGAAGGCGCTGCGATTGCGATGCAGGGCGACCTCATCCTCGGCACCCGACTCGACGAAGTCGAAGATCGTCCGCGGCAGCGTCCGTCGCGCGGCACGGCGCAGGTCGGCCACCGTGTGCGCGCCGGCAAGGACCCGATCCACCCGTCGAGCGGCGGGCGGGTGAAAGTCGAAGAGGGAAAGCAGCTCGTCGGGGCCCATCCAAGGATCTAACCAGAACGACCAACCAAATGATCGGTAGATACTGTATACACCTGCCATGAGCGACTCCCGTTTTCTCGGCCTGGTCGGCGCGGGCAACGCTCGCGACCTCGGGGGCCTGCCGACCGCCGACGGCCGATGGATCGCGCGTGGTCGCCTGCTGCGCTCCGATTTGCTTGTCAGCCTCTGTGCCGAGGACGAGCGAGTGCTGCTCGGGCAGCTCGGCCTCAGAAGCGTGATCGACCTGCGCACGACCGACGAGGTGAGCGCCCATCCCGGACCGTGGCAGCAGGCCGGGATCGATGTCCTGCGCGCCCGTCTTCCGCTCGACCCGGCCTTTGTGGCGCGGGACGCCGCGGGGATGGTGGGGCTGTACCTGTCCTTTCTGGAGCCTCCTGCGCCAGCGATGCTCGCGGCGCTGAAGGCGCTGATCGATGTGGAGCGCCATCCGGTCCTGATCCACTGCGCGGCGGGCAAGGACCGGACCGGCGTCCTCTGCGCGCTCGCGCTCGAGCTGCTCGGCGTGTCGCGGGTGGTGATCGGCGCGGACTTCGCGCTCACTCATGCGCGCATGGCGAGGGTCATCAAGCGGCTGGAGGCCGAAGCGGGACGGCGACGAAGGGCAGGGCTGCCAGACGTCATGTACTCGGCGCACGCGAGCACGATCGACGGCTTCCTCGTGGGGCTGCACGAGAGGTACGGAGGCGCTGCGGCCTGGGCGCGGTCAGGCGGGATCACCGAAGCCGAGCTCGGCCGGTTCCGAGCGGCCTGCGTGGTCGATCGGGCAGACGGCAACGGCTGGTGAGGGGCGAGGCGTGGCCGATTCCGCATGAAGCTCGACCGCGTGGAGGCGGCGCAACCCGGGCGGCCAAGGAGGCCAGGGGAAGCGGCTCGAGCTCGCGCACCATATGGCGGGGCGCGCGCGGGTGTGGGCGGCCGCCCCCTCAGAAGGAGGCCAGGGGGAGCAGCTCGCGCTCGCGCACCACGTAGCGATCGTGCGCCCCGAGCAGCGTCTCCACAACCCCATGGCCGGTGCGCGGCCCGCAGCTCATGCGGCAGATGTTGTCGTTGAGCTCCTCGACTCGGTGCAGAACCGTGGGATCGCTGGTATCCCAGCGCTCGCTCCAGAAGGGAGCGCCCAGATGCCCGCGCCGGTTCGGGCCCGCGGTGTAGCCGGCGCCGGAGAGAAACAGCCGCATCGTGGGCGCGACGTCGACACTCCAGACCTCCCCGCGCGCATCGGTGAGGTGGAAGCGCCCGTGGAGCAGCTGGCGGGTGCTGTGGTCGAACTCCAGCTCATGCTCGACGCCAGCGATTGCCACCATCTCGCCGCTCTCAAAGCTCACGGCACCGTCGATCCGCACCGGGGTGCCGTCGCGCCGCTCATGGATGATCACCGTCAGCGCGACATCCTCGAACTCGGCGGAGAGCCACGCGAACATGCCCCGTGGGACCTGGCCCTCGCCGCTGGTGCGCAGCCCCCAGGTGCGGTCGCGATGCCCGGGTACCGCGTCGACCTCGAAGCGCTCCCCGTCCAGGGTCACCGTGCCGGTGTAGCGTCCGCTCTGCAGAAGGTTGATGTTCTGATAGACCAAGCGGTTGCGCCTGTAGATGGTGGGCGACGCCGTCTCGAAGGGGGCGCAGCGGGCCGCGTATTGGAGATCGAAGGCGATCCCGCTTGGATTCGGCTCCAGCTGCATCCGCCAGCGTCGCAGCGGCTCCAGCACGTCGAAGCGGACCGGGCCGACGGCGAGCGGCCAGCGGTCGTGGCCGAGATCGCGGGAAGCACGCATCGAGAGCTGTGGGCCGTCTGGCGTGGTCGCGATCGCATAGGCCTCGAGGGTGTCCGCGTTAGGCATCATCGAGATCCCGATGTCCAGCGCGAAGCGGTCGGGGTCTGAGACCGGGAAATAGGCGCGCTCGGCCCATGTCGGGTCGTTGTGCAGGACGCGCTCATGCGGTTGCACCAGCTGGTGGCAGAAGTAGTCGTCGGTCTCGGTCAGCATCTTTGACGTCCGGTCGGTCGGCCGTTCACCCTTCGGGCCGATATCGAGGGTGGACTCCACGGCCGATCTCGACGTATCCATGCCCCTCGCGGCCGTCGTCGAGGCGAAAGCGGGAGCCGTGGTCCGTCTGTCCCTCAAGTGCGCCTGTGACAGCGGGGTCGTTGAGGTCGAAGGTGTCCGTGCCGGGCATCCTGCGGTCTGGATCGGGGCTGTAGCCGACACCGCTGAGGAACAGGCGTGTCTGAGTCTCGAACTCGATGGTGCGACGAACGCCGGAGCGCATCTGCAGATCGAGCCTGCCCCCGTCGAGCCAGAAGGCGGCGAAGCTCAGATCGTGCTCGGCGGAGGTGACGGTGTCGAGAACGCCGTCGGCCGTCATCGACCAACCGCCGGTGTAGGCCCTGCGACCCGAGGCCGTCTCGTGGAGCAGCACGTAGAGCGCCTCATCGTCGAACTCTGCCGCCACGAACACCACCAGGCCGCGGCGGGGGGCGCCGTCGTGCTTGCGCATGCCCCAGCTGCGGTCGCGGAAGCCGGCCCGCTTATGCACCCGCCGCTCCACGCCGTCGATGGTGACCGTGCCGTCGAAGACTCCGGACTGGAAGAAGGACATGGTGTCGGTGAGCACGACTCCGTCACGTTGCACCAGCGTCGGCTCGTGTGCGACCGGCGAGAAGCGGGCGGTGAACGTCAGGTCGTAGGCGAGCGGAAGGCCCGGTTCCTCGAGCACCAGCCGAGTCTCCTGCAGCGGTCGCAGCACCTCGACAGACAGGGGTCCGACCGCGGTGGCGTCGGGATCATCGGCAGGCGCGAAATCTACCTGCCTGCGCAGGCAGAGCTGGCGCTCGCCCGCCGTCGCCGCGGCGAAGACCTTCCAGTGGCCGGCGTGGCGGTAGAGCTGGCGGCCCGCGTTGATCGTCAGGCCGTCATCCACGTGGAGCAGGTAGTAGGTCCGCTCGGCCCATCGCGGGTCCGTGTGCTGCGTGGTCGAGCGCGGCGCGACTAGCTGGTGGCCGAAGTACTCGTCGAGCGGGATGAGCTGGCCGATGTCCACGGTGCGCATGCTACATCATCGCCCAATCAACCGGTCGGTCGACTAGGCTATGGGCGATGCGCCGCAAGGGCTTCACGCCGGACCACGATGACTTCCGCGAATCGGCGCGCCGATTCGTGCGGGAGGAGATCGTGCCCCACGACGAGCGCTGGGAGCGCGAGGGGATCGTGGCGCGCGAGCTGTTCACGCGTGCCGGCGAGAAGGGCATGCTTGCCTTCGAGGCCCCCACAGAGCATGGGGGCGCCGGAGTCGATGACTTTCGCTTCAATCAGATCTTCGCGGAGGAGGTCTCATACGCCGGAGTGGCCGGCAGCGGGCTCGGGATCGTCCTGCACAATGACGTCTGCCTGCCGTATCTGACCCGCTACGCGAGCGAAGAGCAGCGGCAGCGCTGGCTGCCGGGTGTGGTGAGCGGCGAGCTGATCACCGCGATCGCGATGACGGAGCCCGGGATCGGCTCCGACCTGGCATCCATGCAGACGACGGCTGAGCGCGACGGCGCGCGCTACCTCCTCAGGGGCGCAAAGACGTTCATCACCAACGGCCTGAACGCGGACCTCGTGATCGTCGCGGCGAAGACCGATCCAGCGGCGCGCCACCGTGGGATCTCGCTGATCGTCGTGGAGCGTGGCACGCACGGCTTCGACCGGGGCCGCAACCTGGAGAAGGTGGGCATGCACTCTCAGGACACCGCCGAGCTCTTCTTCGGCGACGCTCGGGTGCCCGCCGCCAACCTGCTGGGGCGGGAGGGCGAGGGGTTCACCTACCTGGTCTCCAACCTCGCTCGCGAGCGCCTGAGCATCGCGGTCTCGGCGGTCTCGGCGGCGCGGGCGGCGTTGGAGCTGACGCTCGATTATGTGCGCGAGCGCTCTGCCTTCGGCGCCCCGATCTCCTCGTTTCAGGCATCGCGCTTCGCGCTGGCCGAGATGCGCTCCGAGGTCGAGCTCGGGAGCGTCTTCGTCGATCGTTGCGTCGAGGAGTTGAACGAGGGGCAGCTCTCAGCCGAGGATGCCGCGGTAGCGAAGTGGTGGTGCACCGAGATGCAGGGCCGCGTGCTGGATCGGTGCGTGCAGATGCACGGGGGCTATGGCTACATGCTCGAGTATCCGATCGCGCGCGCCTGGGCCGATGCTCGCGTCACTCGCATCTACGGCGGAACGACCGAGATCATGAAGGAGATCATCGGTCGCGCGATGACCCAGTAGTCGCGTGCGGAGGCGCCGTCCGTGCACAGATCGCCCCGCCTGCGGGCATCTCCACCGGCCCGAGCGCCGCCCTCGCGATCCCCCTCACCCCTTGTTGTAATCCCAAGTGAGCCAGCTGACCGGCGTCACGGTCACGATCGTCCGCGGCTCCGCCCAGACCGCATCGCTGTAGAGCGCCCGGTCCGGGC
Organism: Solirubrobacterales bacterium; assembly: GCA_027314825.1. Lineage (GTDB taxonomy): Bacteria > Actinomycetota > Thermoleophilia > Solirubrobacterales > Solirubrobacteraceae > Palsa-744. The sequence continues at coordinate 2,017 of DAHVAB010000100.1, read as the reverse complement.
CGATGTAGCGCTCCATGATCCTGTCGGTGACGGCCCTGACGTGGGCCTCGTCGTCCTGGAGCTCGGTCAGCACGGCGGTGCCGAAGCAGGTCACCGAGCGGGCGCCGGCGGTGAGGCCCTCGGTGAGTCGCGGGTCGACATCGACGCAGATCGTCACGTGTGCGTTGGCTCTGAGGTTTCGCAGGTGACGCCTGCTGGCGCCGAGGGTGTGCAGGAAGCGCTCACCGTCCCAGAGGTACCAGAGCGGCGTCAGGTGCCACCAGCCGTCGCCGCGATCGGTGCTGAAGTGGCAGTCCTGCTTGATCGCGAGGAACTCATCTCGCTCCTGCTCGGTGAGCGCATTCTCCTTGGTCGCGGTCGTCTTGCTGAGCATCTCGTTGCGCGTCATTTCCCTTCCTCCTTCATTCCCGTTCTCTTGAGCAGTGCGTGAGGCATCGGGCCCTGGCCGCAGGTGCGGCTCGGTGCCCTTCAGCCCTCCTCTTCGAAGACATCGAGCGGCAGCCGGCAGATGACCAGCCCGTTCGGCCGGTTGACAGCCTCCGCGATCCGCAGGTCGGCGGCGACGCTTGCGAGCACGTAGCCCTGCTCCGTGCTCAGGCCCCGTTCGGCGGCGAGCCAGTGCATCCTCCAGGATCGAGCGGCCGAGACCTACCCGCAGGCGCCCGCCCACCGGCCGGGCCCCCCGTCCTACCCGCAGGCGCCTGCTCACCGGCCGGACTCCCCGCCTGCCGCTCCGGCAGACAGCAGCGCGCCCACCAGCCGGGCCGCGGCTCGCTCGAGCTGAGTCTCCTCATCGCTCCATTCTCGGGGGTCGCCCAGCTGGTGCAGCGAGATGATCCCGATCAGCTGTCCGCGGCCGTCGCGCACCGCGGTGACGATCTGCGCCGCCAGGCCGCCGTAGCGCTCGAGCATCCGCAGGAACGCAGGGTCATCGCAGGCCGCCCGCGTGTCGGGCTGCACGACCTGGTCGGCGCCGCCGCTCAGAGCCTCCACGACCGGCTGGCCGCGCAGCGCCACGCTGCGATCGCCGATCAGCGAGGCCGCCGGCGGGGCGAGGCTCTCGTGGCGCACCGGGAAGAGCTCATCGGGCGAGGCCAGCCTCAGCGTGCAGCGCTGCACGCCCAGCGCCTCGCGCAGCGATCGCACGATCGCGTCGAGTGCCGCCCCGCGAATCGCGGCGGCCGCCGGCATCATCGCCGCCCCCATCCTGCCGAGGGCGCGCGAGAACCGGCTCTCGGCGGCGCGGTGCTTGACATCTGGCTCCCTTCTACGTCAAATGGCGTCAGCAGAGGATACGGCGTTCGCGCCCGCCTGCAACGCCGCTGCGCACCAACCTCACCTGCTCTGTTTCTTCATATCCAAGGTAGACTTGCACTCCGGCGCGCAGGCCGGGCTCCGCGCGGGCCGGATCGCGCGGGAGCGCTGTCGGTGAGCGAGACGAGAACGCCAACCAAGGGAGGCACGATGGCCGGGCAGTGGCGGCAGGCGATCCCCGACGAGGATTGGGCGATCTACGAGCAGGCCGGCTTCGGCCGCACCGCGGGGCTCGGCAGCCGGCCCGCGGTGCTGGTGATCGATGTGCAGTACAGGACCGTCGGCGATGAGCCTCTGCCGCTGGCCGAGTCGATGAGTCGGTATTACCGCACCAGCTGCGGTGAGACGGGCTGGGCGGCGGTGGCGCAGATCGAGCGGCTGCTGGAGGCGGCCCGCGCCGCCGGCGCGCCGATCGTCTATCCGCATGTCGCCGCGAAGGCGACGATCGACGCCGGCCGGACTGGGACCAAGATCCCCTCGTTGATGGAGGTTCCCGACCGCGGCTACCGCTTCGTCGAGCAGGTGGCGCCCCGGCAGGGAGATCTGCTCATACCGAAGCGACATCCGAGCGCCTTCTTCGGGACCGCCCTGGTCAGCTACCTGATCGACATGGGGGTGGACACCCTGATCCTCACCGGCGCCACCACCAGCGGCTGCGTGCGGGCAACCGCGATGGACGGCTTCGCCTACAACTTCCGCTGTG